>NZ_CP147247.1:2082500-2382500 GCF_002140975.2 Enterococcus sp. 9E7_DIV0242 | reverse complement strand
GTATCTGAAATGAAACCTTGATTAGATGAAACATATACAACATTTTTTGCTAAGTTCTCAACACAGATGTTTTTCAGATTAACTCCATCTATACGAATAATTCCATTGTAGGTTTCGATTTGTTTAGATAAACATTTGAGAAAAACTGTTTTTCCAGAACCATTTATACCAACCAAATCAATCCATGCTCCTTTTTTTATTTCCAGTTTACTTGAAAATAGAAAGAAATCTAATTTATCTTTTATTTCAAAATCTAAGACTTCAATTAGAAATCTGGGTTCAACTAGATTTCTATTTGAAGGTCTTCTGTCTTCTTGCTTTTTCTCTAAGTAAGGAAGCAGTCTATCAAAGTATACATCATTTATTTTGTTAGTTCCAATTAATGATAATAAGTCTGCTAATGCGGGGAATAAGAGCGCTGAA
Source organism: Enterococcus sp. 9E7_DIV0242 (assembly GCF_002140975.2). NCBI lineage: Bacteria > Bacillati > Bacillota > Bacilli > Lactobacillales > Enterococcaceae > Enterococcus > Candidatus Enterococcus clewellii. The sequence continues at coordinate 2,382,077 of NZ_CP147247.1, read as the reverse complement.
TAACTCTGGAAAGCCATTAAAGTTCCTAAAGTCAATCTGTTAGTAATCACTAAATATACTCCAAAGAATAACGGACTATATATTGCTAAAGAGGATATCACAGAGGAGATTACATATATAAGATTTTGTCTGACTAGGACTTTTTCAGTTGCAGACTTATGTATATTAAGAGCAGTGTTGATCCTTTTTTGAGAATAGAAGACGAAATTAAAAAGTTTGATAATGTATCTGTTAGAAAAATCTTTTTTGTATATTTCTAAAAAGGCATCTTTAGTATTTTGTGCAATCAATATATTTTCTTTTAAATGATTGCTACTCCAAATTACCCAGAAAGTGTAGATAGGAATAAGTGAGATACATATTAGCGTTAACAATGGACTAAGGCTCATTGAAATAATGAAGTAGCCAAAAACTAATATTAATTTTTGGAGTATAGTACTCAAAATTTCAAGTTCATTATTTACGAATTGTTCAGAATCATTTAAAAGTAAAGTCTGTATTTTTCCTGATTCAACTTTATCAGAAGAGTGGTCAGAAATTATGCTCGAGTAAATACGATATCTGATATCTTTAATAATTGTCTGGCTTAAACTTGCGAAATACTTGGTATTGATAAAATTAAATACTATTTGTAATAAGATGATTATTAGGAAAATTATGATGAGTATGGATAGAGTAGTCAAATTTTTAGTAGCTATAACATCATCAACTAAGTATTTTGATAATAAAGGAAGTGGCAGAGCCAACACGGTAACCAGAAATAGTGTAATTAGAAAAATATAAATATTTTTTTTAATGTTAGTAAAATACGTCATTAATCTCAATATAAATTACCCCCCCTCTATATATTATATGATATAATAAACAAAATGAAAAATCTACATAATGAATAAATAGGAGTTGGTTTTATGAGAATACCTGGTGTAGTAACAGCAGCAATCCTAACAACTAACAAATGTTCGGCTGCCTGTCAAGAATGTTGTTTTCAATGTACACCTAAAAATAATAACAGAGTAACTTTACACCAAATGAAAGTATTTGTAGATAATTTGTTAACCGATTTTCCAGAAGTTAAATCGCTAGTATTTACTGGTGGAGAATGTTTTTTACTAAAGCAAGATCTCTTTGACATTATAACTTATGCCTCTGAAAAGGGGTTGGGGACAAGGTGCATAACAAATGGTTATTGGGCAAAAAGCAAAGAGCAAGCTAAAAAGATTCTTAGTAAATTGAAAAAATGCGGACTCACTGAAATTAATTTTTCTACAGGAGATAACCATCAAGAATGGGTTCCTTTTCAAAATATTGTTAATGCTACTGTTTGTGCTGTAAATATGGAGATGCCAGTGGTAATCTCGGTTGAAAATCATAGTTCAGCAGCATTTAAAGTAGCTGATGTTTATAACCATCCTGAGATAATGGATATGATGGATGAGGATGTTGAACATGGTCTGTTTAATGTAATGAATACAATATGGATTCCATTTCAAAAAGATACAGAATATTCATATAATTTTAAAGCTGAAAAAGAAGATAAATCAATCAAAAAAAATATTAAGGGATGTGATTCAATATTAGAATATATAGGGTTAGACCCAACTAACCAAGTAATTTCATGTTGTGGCTTAACGCTTTCCTATATTGACTCAATGAAATTAGGAGAGTTAGATGATGATAATTTGTTTTCTTTGTATAAAAAACAATTTGATGATTTTCTTAAAATTTGGTTATGGGTAGATGGACCTGAGTTTATTTATAATTATATCTTAAAAGAGGTTCCTGCTGTAGAAAGAAATGATAAATTAATACATCCATGTCAATTTTGTGCAGAAGTATACAATAATCCGAGAATTAAAGAGAAATTACAAGCGCTTAACGAAGATTTGATGTTTGAAGTGTTGAATAGATATCATGTGAAACTTAAAACTATAGCTAGATCAAAGATGAGAGGAGAAAAAGTAATATGAATTCTGAGTTAAACAGTAAAGAAAATAGCAGTAGTCAATTTAGTGTGAAGCTAAATAAAATGGTGGTAAAAAGATCAGAAAAGTTTATTGAAGAGAGTTTTTCTGATAGAACATCACTTATAGAGTTTGCTTCAACGGTAAATGAGCGACATGAAATTTTTGAAAGTCTACTATTGCTTCAAAATGTGGAATTTACTAATTTACTTGATAAAAAAGACGCTAAATCTGTTATTAATTACATTGCTAAGAAGAATGGCTGGTTATTAAGTGACAATGAGCAACCTCAGCCTAGAGCAATTCCAATAAACATTATAGCGTTTTTTAATGTTGCAGCAGTTGGGGCTCTATACTTTATTGCAGCTGTAAAAACTTTCACACAGAATATAAAATTTTCAGATGTAAATAAGTTTTATTCTCCGTTGATTTTTCCTGAGATAAAGAGAACTATCGAAGCGATTGCTGAATATTCTGGAGAAGATTTTGCTATCGAAATAGATAGAACAATTCTTGATATAGCCACAGAAGATATTAAGGCTAGATATATGTCAAATTATAAACAAGAAAAAATAACTGATATCGAGTTATCGTCAATGTAATGAGTTTGTTTTAGTTTCACATGATAATTATGAATTGATTTTATACTAGAGTACCAATACACAATGGTACTCTTTTTTTGTCGTGATAAAATAGTAATCTGTGAACTTAATTGTAGTTTAGATGTCTATATCACTAGAGTGTTACCTAGAAGAAAAAACAAAACTCCAAATCCCTATAATAAGAAGGGCTGGAGCTCTTTTCTAAATCTATTCTGATGCAAAGTAAGTAGTTGCTTTTTTCTAAAATCAAAAAATTACTTACACGAATTGTCATTCTCTTTGTTTTAGAAAGAAATTATTGGTTTTTTTCTATATATTTCAAATCTTGAGCAAGATTGTGGATGTCATTAATTATTTCACTAGAGGGAAGAATCTTCTCTATTTTCGGTGCGTAAGTAATATAAGGAAGTCTATCTTCATAAATATCCTCTTCGGTTATATATCCCTTGCTGTACTCCACTTCAAATCTTCTTTGATCCAATACTTTTGTTTCAGTAAAAATGGGTTCCAAGTATTTAAGTGAAGAAGCGAGAGTATTGATTTCATCTTGTATTTGATGGGAAGGTAGTACAGACGAAAGATTCGAATATACTTCATTTTCATCAAGTTCAAATACCCGCTCTAATCTTTTGACGCTATTTGACAGGGTAATGATTTCTTCAAACGACTCATTAGGGTTTCCGTACGAATCATGCAAGTCAGCAAGTATTTTTTCTACTTCCAATATATCTCGTACTTTATCATGGTATTCGTCTATTCTATCTAGAACTCTAGGGGTATCAGATAATGCTATTTCTTTCATTGTTCCAAATAACTGTATGGGATTTGCGGAGAGTATCTGACTTAATTTTTCTAAATTTTTAAACGTTGGATAGCCTTCTCCTTTTTCTATATTTGAAATTGTTTGTTTATTTACGCCTAATTGATCGGCTAATTCCTTTTGAGTCATTCCTTTTTCTTTACGTAATCTTGCAATATTTGTACCAAAATTTTCAATCAAAGAACTCACTCCTTAAAAGTATTTTATGTAATTATATAATTAATACTTGTATTATTCAAGTGTGTGATGTATATTTAATCCATGGTTAAAAGTGATTAATATAATTAATGGGTATGTTAATCACTTTTTATTAAAAGGAGGTGTATTTATGTATGAAGCAGAACAGGTTGTTTTAATGATTGAAGAGTTAAATAGTATATCGACTTTTCATAGGTGGAGAAAGTTAGCTGAAGAATGCTGCGGTATCTCGTTTCAAAAGAAGACAAAGCAAGTAGGAGAAACAAGTTACTCAAAATATTATCTATTTTCTGAATCTGATATTGAAAAATTTCGGAAAGTTGCTATTTTTCGGAATAAAGGACAACCTATTCGAGAGGCGATCATTGAAGTGTTTGAGGAAGTCAGCCAGCCTGATCCATTGCCTGAGCAAAATAAACAGGCAATCCAACAATTGGAAGCAACTTGTCAGAAATTGAACGGTCATATTAAACGGTTGCTTGACAAACAGAACGATTATGACAGCTATTTTCGTACTGTCTATCAGACAAACAGCCAGTTAGAGAAGCGCATGGAAGAAGTGGAAGCAGGGAAAATGGATAAACCGTTCCTGAGAAAGAAGTCCTGACAGCTTCCCCGACAAGCCTAGGGCGTGCCACCGAGGCAAAGCCCGAAAGGACTTGGCGTAGGGAATATGGCAGGGAGCTTCGCTTGCGAAGCGAGAAACAGTGCCATCTAATAGCACTGTGCCAACCACCTTTACATTGTGTGTATTCCTTGGTAACACTGGATTTATGGGAAGAAAAAACCTGTAAGTTTTTTGCAGGGAATGGAGGTGAAATGAGTGAAGAGCCGAGAGGATATAACTGTAAAAATTGATTGGCTTCAAATTATTTTTCGACAAAGTGTTTATGAAGTACTGGAAAACGTGTTACAAATTGATTCTTCTTGTTTTTTGGTTGAAAGTGGGCGAGTAAAACACAAAGAGTATGATCTCTGTTATAGTTATGGATCAATCAAAATTTTTACAGAAGAATATCCTATAAATGGAACAAATGAATGTTACCTGATACTCAGTGGGGATGGCTGTACGTTGTATGAACAGTTATTGCAAGCAATGAATATGACATGGAGATTGTTTTTCCGAAGGCTATTCACATATTGTGACTCCTTTTTTGATGTTAAGCGTTTGGATGTTGCTTTGGATGATAGAAACATAATTCCTTATTTTACAGTGAAGCAATTAATTAGAAAATGTGAACAAGGGATGTTTTATTCAAATCGTCGTAAACATGATATCTATGAGAGTGGCTTTCAAGGAACAAGGAGAAGTCGAACGCTTTATATAGGAAAAAGGAAATCAGATTTGATGTTTCGGATTTACGATAAGGATATGGAAACAGCCAGTGAAAAACGTGTAGCAGTTGAAGAGATCGGTTCATGGAAACGTCTGGAAATGGAGTTTAAACGGATGTTAGCCCATAATCTCGTCAAGATGATTGCTTATGAAGAAAATAGCCTAGAAGAGCTGATACGAGGTATTGTAAAGGAGGAGCTGACTTTCTATACGGACTCCACCTGTAAAACAATATGGCAACCATGGGAGCGTTACTTGGGAAAAATTTCTCCTATAAAAATTCCACGTGTTTATGAAGTAACAGGTTTACTTAATACAGAACAATGGTTGATTCATGGTGGAGGTTTAGCAGGAGTAAAGGCATTTCAGTTTTTAGCCGAAAACAGTGCGTTAGGTCATTTGCAAGATTTGGAGCAGGTAAAGGAAGAGACAGAGCTTAGTCGCTCTCTAGCAAAGAAAATCGCTGATCATTTGACGGAAATTAAACGAACAGATTTATTACCAAAAATTTATGCTATGACAAAAAAAGAGAACTCAGAAAAGAAATCGAGAAAGACCCCTCCGCTAAGCTCTACCTAAAACTAGACACTTTAAGTATAGCACATGGAGGGTAATCAATGAAACGGAACGGAGGGATTTTATTGATTACCGTAACTAAAGACGATTTGGTTGATTTGGGGTTTGGTATTAGCCAGTCACAAACAATCATTCGATTAGCGAAATATTATATGGTAAACAAAGGATATGATTATTATAAAAGCCGACGATTGGGAAGAGTACCTGCACACGCTGTAGAGAGCATTTTAGGTATATCGTTGGAGTTTCCAGAAGAAGAGGCTACCTAATATGGCAAATGTGTATAAAGATAAAAAAAAGGGAACTTATTATTATGTAGCTAGTTTGGGCTTTGATGATGTAACAGGGAAAAGAATACAAAAACTCAAACGAGGATTTAGAACACGTAAAGAAGCAGTACAAGCGTACAATGAAGTGATGAATGATTATGGAAAATTGGCGTTTAAGACGAATAGTACTATGAGCTATAAGGAATATTTTGAAACAATTTTTCTTCCGTGGTATCGGGGACGCGTCAAAGAGCGAACCTATACAAATCGCTTATCGTCTATGTATATCCATTTTGAACCATTTTTTAAGAAAAAAGTATCGGCAATTTCCCCGATCCATATTCAGAAATGGCAAAACGAACTAACAAAAACGATAAGTAATGCGTATATTCGGAATATCTATGGTTTGTTTTCTATGAGTTTAGAGCAGGCTTGCAGGTTGGGAATGATACCGAATAATCCAGCGAAAACGGTTGGAAATGTGAAAAAAGTTAGAAAGACAGTTGAATTTTGGACGAAAGAAGAGTTTGAGAAAATATTGTCCACACTGGATCGCTCAGATTACTATGAACATTTCTCCTTTATAGTTTTATGGTTATTTTTTATGACGGGGATGCGTTTTGGAGAAGCTCAAGCGTTACATTGGGAAGCGGACATCAATTTTGAGGATTCTTCATTACAGATTGAGAAGTCTATGTTTTACCAAAACAGCAACCTCTTCTATCTAACTGAACCGAAAACTCAAGCAAGTAAGCGAACCATCGCATTGGATGAAACAACCATTTCCTATTTGAAGGATTGGCAAGAGATACAGCGAGAAAATATTGGAGAATCTATATATCTACTTTCTTATAATGGCTTACCAATGAATAAACATACGGTTCGTCACATAATCCATAGACATGCAAAACTTGCAGATATACACCCGATAAGGATTCATGGCTTAAGACATTCACATGCTTCGCTATTAATATCTATGGGAGAAAATCCACTGATTATTAAGGATCGCTTAGGGCATGAAGATATAAAAACGACTTTAGGAACTTACGGTCATTTATATCCTAACATGAATCGAGAAGTTGCAACAAAGCTTGCAAATATATTATCGTGGGAACAAGATAAAGCAGTAGAATCAAAGAAAAAGACCTTTCAAGGCAACCAATATATAAAGAAAGAGGTAATGTAAAATGGCAGAATGGAAAATGAGAGATTTTGATTTAGTTGGACAATTAGGAGCAGAATTATTACTAGTTGAAGTAGCACCAAAACCAAAATACGAAATGAATGAAACCACAGGAAGAAATGAACGAACAGGGGAAATTGAGGGATATACTTACGAGGTGTTGATGAAAGATAGAAAATATAAAAGTGTAAGAGTTTCTGTTGTAAGTGAGGCACCTATTATTACTCAACAAGAACTAGACAAAGAAGGTGATACATTTGTTAATTTTGAAGGGATGGTGTGCAATCCTTATGTATCAAATGGCTTCATTGCGTTATCGTTCAAAGCAGAGGGAATTACATTGAATAAAAAGAAGCAACAAGTATAACTATTTCTGGGGTACTCCATAATGGGGTACCTCGTTTTACAAAAAAAGCCAACACCACTAAGAATTTATTAAATAATTCTTGTAGTAATGGCTTTTTATGAAATTAGTAAAGATGAGAGCTGAGCAAATCTTGGCTTTTAAAAATACTCGTTAAAAGGATTGGGTTAGGGTTGATAATAGGTCTTCAAAAATATTATTGTCGTCTTGTTTTCAATTTGTTATAATTATTTATCTATAATAGAAATTGTGGTTTCTATTATAGCTCTACCCTGAGACATCTATTTTAGCATATGGCAGTATGTCTATTTAGACAGATGTCTTAGGGCTAATTAGTAATTATGGACTAACTGAAATTACTAGAAGTGTAATAAAAGCCATTGCTGATGCAAACATTTTTTCTCCTCTCGTTTCTTTCCTAATTTTAAAGAATTGATAAATCAGTTCTCTAATGTAAATATTATCAGACAATAAATAGAAACAAAAGAACAAAGCAGATTTCTATTAAAAAAAACACGAAAAAATATGCTTTTTGTCAAAAAAAACAAAATTATAGTCAGTTCCTATATTTACTGTGCTATAATTCAACAAAAAAGGAGATAAGCTGTTGAATATAGGCGAAACGTTAAGGGATATTAGAAAAAATAAAAAAATCAGCCAAGAAAAAATATCTTCTCAATCCTTTCTTGATAGATCATCTTATACAAGAATTGAAGGTAATAAGAAGGATATTCGCTTTCAAGACCTATGTTTAGTCTTAGAAAATATGGGTATAAATCCAATGGAGTTTTTTTCATTGGCAATGATTGATGAAAAACAACAAAACTTTCGAGATTTGTTTAGTTATTGTGGAGAACATCTAGGAAACCAAAAGAAAAAAAGTGAGTTGTTAGGCTATTACAAAAAAATATCTGAGAAGTTAGATAGAGATGTAAGGGAGTTAAGCAATTATCTTTCTATCAAAGGATACTTTTATCAATTTTGGGATGAAGTTGAACCAGTCAGCAAAGAAGATAAAAAGCTTGCATATGAACTATTGATAAATAAAAACTATTATTATCAGTATGATTATGTAATTATTTCTAATATGATCCATCATTTCTCTTTAAAGGAGGCTGATTTGATTATATTGAAATCATTCCCATTAAAAGACGAGATAAATAGAGATGATAAAACTAAAAAATTTGCATACAATGTAATGATAAACATCATTACAAAACGAATTTATGACAATAATTTAGATTATGCGGAAAAATATTTAGAATTAGCGAAAAAGCAGGATGGCTTTTCTAACAACTATAGTTATAGGCTAGATATTGAATATTTAACGAACTTATTAAAACTCGTTGTAACTGGCGAACCTGAATATTATAATAATGTATTGAAATTTATAGAGATTTTTAAATTGATTGGCGATCATAAATATGCAGAGCGATTGAACAAAGAATTAAAATCATTAACTTATGATAAGGGAAGTCTAAGTGATAATTTTCCTGTAGGATTGATAAAAGAGAAGTAAAGGACTAAAGGGGAATTTAGATGTTTATTTGCGGAGTGTCTATGTAATTCAAATGACACTTGATTTTTTGTAAAGAAATGGGCTTTATTTTTTTATAAAAAATCAAGTTTAGCAAACGGAAGTGCGGTAGATGAAAAAACAATCTTGAATTTTAGACGTATAAATAAGATAATAAAGATGAAAAAACATATTAAAGGAGGGAGAATTGTGGATATAAATAGATTAAGAGATAGGGAGTGGTCGGAAGAAAAGAAGAGTGAAAAGAGAGAGCGAAGAAAAGAAATTCGTTCGGCGTATCTTGAAAAGAGACAGGTAGAAATTATCCCGTCAAAAAAGGAATTATTAGAAGAAAAAAGAAAGAAAAAGAGAGTGGCAGCGTATTGTAGGGTTAGTACTTATGAAGAAGAACAGGAAGGAAGTTTTGAACTTCAAATACAAGCATATACAGAGAAGATATTGAACAATCCTGATTGGGAAATGGCTGAAGTTTATGCAGATCAAGGAGTTTCAGGTACTACCCTAAGAAATCGAGTTAATTTTCAGAGATTATTAGATGATTGTCGCAATGATAAAGTTGATTTGATTTTAGTTAAAAGTATCAGTAGATTCACAAGGAACACGCTACACTTTATTTCTATAAACAGAGAATTGAAAGCGCTTCCCAATCCTGTTGGTATATATATAGAAGATATGGGTATTAATACTCTAAATGGGATGTCGGAATATGTATTAAATATGATGAGTGTGATTGCACAAGGAGAGAGTGAGCAGAAGAGTAATGCTATAAAATGGGCAAATTTGAGAAGATGGGAAAGAGGAATCCCCTTTGTTGTGACAAATAATTTGCTTGGTTATAGTAAAGATAATTTTGGTAAGATTATTATTGATGAAGAAGAAGCAGAAATTGTGAAGTTTATTTATAATGCTTTTCTAGAGGGAGCAAACTTTACTTTGATTGCAAAATTATTGACTCAAGCTAAAGTTCCCACACCAACTGGTGGTCTAGTATGGCGAGCAACTACTGTAGGAAATATTTTGAAAAATGAAAAATATTGTGGAGATGTAATTATGCAAAAACCTTATACAGTTGATTGCTTTACCCATAAACGAAAGAAGAATAATGGCGAAAAAAGAAAGTATGTTATAAGAGACTGCTTACCTCCGATAATATCAAAAAAAGACTGGAAAAAGGTAGAAAATATTTTAAGTTTTCCTTATAGAAAGAGAGTGTTTAAAGAAAGTCCATACCTTAAGGAAAACAAGGTAGTAATTAAAAAATGGAAATCAGGTGTATTAAAAGGGTTCATAATTTTTGATCCAAATTGGACATCTAGTGATATTCAGGAAGTTTTGAAAAGGATTGATTAGATATGTTAGATTTTAATGAATATAATTTTGAAGTAATAGATGTTGGAAGCATAGGAAAACCAACGATCACAATAAACAATAAGTCATTAAGCTTTTCAAGTCAAGTTGCAGATATACTGAGTTTCCCACGTTATATAGTGTTATTGTTTGATAGAGAGAGACAGGTAATCGCTATAAAGAAAAGTACATCTAATGCTAGTAGGGCGATAGAGTTTGCTAAAAATAAAATTGAAAGAGATAAACCTGTGGTAATAAAATCTAATAAACTTGTTGAGGTTATCAGAAGTTTAATGAAGGAGCAATGGAGGGAAGAAAATAGGTATGAAATAGACGGAATATATACTCAAGATGGGAAAGCGATGATTTTTGATTTGAATGATTTTAGAGAGTATAAAGTCACTAGAAAAAAGAATAGCTAATACTAACTGTTATCAAAGTGTTATCATAACTAAAGAAAAAGCCTTTAAACCTTTGGAAAACAAAGGATTTAGAGGCTTTTTGGCTTATTCCCACTCCACCGTAGCTGGTGGTTTGCTCGTAATATCATAAACGATGCGGTTTACGTGATCGACTTCGTTAACGATACGCACGCTGATTTTTTGCAGGACATCCCAAGGGATACGGGCAAAGTCAGCGGTCATGCCGTCGATCGAAGTGACTGCGCGGATACCGACTGTGTAGTCATACGTACGACCATCGCCCATTACGCCAACGCTGCGAATGCCAGGTAGTACAGTGAAGTATTGCCAGATGTCGCGGTCTAAGCCGGCATTGGCGATTTCTTCTCTAAGGATCGCATCGGATTCGCGAACGATTTCCAGTTTTTCTTCAGTGATTTCACCAAGAACACGGATACCAAGTCCCGGCCCTGGGAATGGCTGACGCCAAACGATGTTGTCAGGCATGCCAAGCTCTGTTCCAAGCGCACGAACTTCATCCTTGAACAACGTGTTCAATGGTTCGATCAGCTCGAATTGCATGTCTTCAGGTAACCCACCTACATTATGGTGAGATTTGATTGTTTGAGCTGTCTCCGTTCCACTCTCGATTACGTCTGTATACAGCGTTCCTTGAGCGAGGAAGTCGATTCCTTGCAGCTTTGTTGCTTCATCATCAAAGACATAGACGAATTCATTTCCGATGATTTTACGTTTTTCTTCCGGATCAGAAACACCGGCCAATTTATCTAAGAAACGTTTTTGTGCGTTCACACGAATAATATTCAGACCGAATTTTCCGCCAAGCATATCCATTACTTGATCGCCTTCGCCCTTACGTAGTAAGCCGTGGTCTACAAAAATACATGTCAGCTGGTCACCAATTGCTTTTTGTAAAAGGACACCTACAACGCTAGAATCTACGCCGCCGGAAAGACCTAGCAATACTTTGCGGTCACCGACTTTTTCGCGTACTTTTGCGATTTCCATATCAATGAAATTCTCCATTGACCAGTTACCGGAACACTGACAAACATCAAATGCAAAATGACGTAATAGGTCATTTCCGTATTCAGAATGGCGTACCTCCGGATGGAATTGTACACCGTAGAAGTTGCGTGTTGTGTCTTGAATAGAAGCGATAGGGCAGTCCTTACTTGTTGCAACAAGCTCGAAGCCTGTTGGCAGCTCTGTGACCAAATCGCCATGACTCATCCAGACTGTTTGTGGAGAAGGCAGTCCGTTGAAGAGAGCCGCGTCTTTTGCGAGGACTTCTAATTCTGCTTTTCCGTACTCACGGTTTTTCGCAGGTTCTACTTTTCCGTCTAAGCAATACGTCAGAAGCTGCATACCGTAACAGATACCCAAGATTGGAATCCCTAATTCAAGGATTTCCGGATCGATACGAAACGCTTTTTCGTCATAGACACTGTTAGGACCTCCTGAAAGAATGATTCCCTTCGGAGCGATTTCTTTTACTTCTGCAGCGGTGATACGGTGGCTCAATAGTTCTGAAAAAACGCCGAATTCGCGAATACGGCGGGTGATCAATTGGTTGTATTGGCTGCCGTAGTCCAACACGATGATTTTTTCAACGTTTGTCATTTCGGACACGTTCGTCACATTTATTACCCCTATCTATTAGAATTTTATATAAAGAGAACCTGAAGGGATCACGGTTAATAAGGAAGAGAAGAAATCTGATCCTTTGTCACCGATAAATACATTCAGAAACACTGCAGCTCTTACGGGCCACAGTGACTCTCCTTAAAAGCAATGATATAGCGTTCGGTCATTGGCTGACCAGAACAGACAATGTCTGTTAGAGTGAAAATCAGTACTTCCTCAAGTAGATCTCGTCGATGATGTGATTCTCTGTTTTATGGAGTATGATATCAGCTCGGCTCCTTGTAGGCAAGATATATTCTTCTAAATTCTTCAAATTCACACTTTGCCATACGCCTCTTGCCATTTTAAAGGCTGCTTCACGGTCGCCAGTCGCATATTTGTAGTAATAATTGTCTGGTTCGCGGAAAGCCGTATCAAGTAAGGCACCAAAGCGGTCTAAATACCATTTTTCAATCAGCTTTGGATCAGCATCGACAAAAACGGAAAAGTCAAAGAAGTCACTGACATAAATTTGTTGATTGGCAGGCAGCTGCAAAGTGTTGATTCCTTCTACGATCAGAATATCCGGCTGAGTGATGAGCTCGTATTCGCCATCGATGATATCGTACACACTGTGTGAATACATCGGTACACGAATTTCATCTTCGCCATTTTTGACCCGATTTAAAAACTCGATCAATTTTTCCATGTCATAGCTTTCGGGGAATCCTTTCCGGTTCATGATCCCACGCTCTTCCAGCACCTTGTTTGGGTAAAGGAACCCATCGGTGGTGATCAGCTGTACGTTGCGGCGTTTAAAAACGCGCGACAGAATCGTTTGCAGTAGTCGAGCAGTGGTACTTTTACCAACAGCGACACTTCCGGCAATACCGATAATGAAAGGTGGAACAGGCACATATCTGTGTAGGAACAACCCTTTACTCAATGTCAGAGACTCAAACTCTTTCATATGCAAATGGATCAGATGAGTCAGTGGGACGTAAATGTCTTCTACATCCTGCAGTGAAATCTGATCATTGAATCCTTTGATATTTTCCAGTTCTTCTTCTGTCATTGGGGCTTCTCCCTTTCGGTAGAATCCCAGCCATTCCTCGCGAGGAATGCGATAGTAATTCATTTTTTCGTCCATTTGTTCCTCCGACCAAGAGTGACATGTTTTTCTTTGCTTATTTTAACACAAACGGCTGTAATTCTACACAGTAATTCGTGAAAGAAATGTTTGTTTGGGAAAAAGTTTTTCTCAATGGTATGATAAAGTCAGAATTCAGAAAAACAGTCGTAAAAAATGCATTTAGGTGCAGAGATAGTCTGAAATAGACCATTCGCTTGGCTCTAGCCATACGGACAGGAGAAGCGCCTGTTCAAAGCAGCGACTGTTCACGTGAAAGAAAAGAGGAATAAGGATGACCAAACTAGTATTATTTGGTGATAGTATCACCGCAGGAGATTTTGGGGAAGCGGCTTCGCCTATACTGACAAATTTAGTTAAAGAGGATTTGGCTGCACAAGGATATACAGATATTTCTATTGTGAATGCAGGAATCCCGGGAGATACATCTGTTGGTGGTTTGCGCAGGCTGGAAAAAGATGTTCTGGCTGTTGCCCCTGATTATGTCGTACTCTTCTTTGGGGCCAATGACTGTTCTGAAAGCCATCCAATCACGGCAGAGGATTACGGCAATAATCTCTCTCAGATGATCGAGCAGATCGGTGAGGAAAAGGTTGTTTTACTTACACCGCCGTTTATTGATGCAGCTAGACAGCCAAGTCGTCAGGATGAAGAGGTCCGTCGTTTTGTGGTAGCAGCGAAAGAGGTTGGAGAGAAGTACGAAGTACCGACAGTTGACATGTATCATGCACTCAGCGTCTATCCAGGTGTGGCTGAATTTTTGCAGGAGGATGGGCTGCATTTTTCTGAGTACGGGTATGAGTTTCTGGCTGCCTTGATTGTTCGAGAGATAAAAGGTAAACTGATTTCGTAGCAGCAGAAGGCCGCTAAAATGAACAGGTTGGAGCAAGTGAGTTCAGCGAGTGTCCGACTTTGAGTAAAGGAACGAGAAAATGACAAATCATTATTATACCGAAAATCCAAATACAGCACATGACATCGAAGAATGGTCATTTGAATTAGTGGGGAAAAATTTTCGTTTTGTAACAGATAGCGGTGTGTTTTCACGGAATGGTGTAGATTATGGGTCGCGCGTGTTGATTGATGCGTTTGATTGGCAGGACTTGCCGGAAGGACGGATATTGGATGTCGGCTGCGGCTATGGCCCAATCGGTCTGTCATTGGCCCATGTATCTGGTCGAACGGTCGAAATGATTGACGTGAACCAGCGTGCAGTTGCCTTGGCCGTGGAAAATGCAGCGAAAAATCAGATCAAAACGGTCGATATCCATGCATCCAATATTTATGAAACCTTAAATAAGCAGCAATATGCGGCGATCGTCAGCAATCCGCCGATTCGTGCGGGGAAAAAGGTAGTTCATAAAATATTGACGGAAGCTGAGCCATTACTGGCAGTAGGCGGGACCTTAACGGTTGTTATTCAGAAGAAACAGGGAGCACCGAGTGCCCAGAAGCGCATGGAAGAAGTCTTTGGCAATGTTGAGATCGTGACAAAAGACAAAGGCTATTATATTTTGAGAAGTGTGAAAGAAGCATAAATGGACTAAATGAAACATACTAAGATTAGTGGGTAAGATATTCGACGGAATAGCTTACCCACTATTTTCTATTTATAGCGTATAGTGGGAGTGAAAGGAAGCTCGGACATGACCTCGTGGACTTCGAGTCCGAAGTGCAAAATGAGCTCCTTCACTGACATTTTAGAATCTGGTTTAAGTATGTTGGGACTCCGAGTCCGTGTAAAGGAAAGTAGAATTGAAATGGTTCAGTGAAGGTCTTTCTATAAAAAGAGAAGGAGAGAAAAAACTATGTCATCTATTTTAGCTTTTGATGTATCAAAAGGAGAAAGTTACAAAGTACTCTATCAGGACAACTTTTGCTTATCTGAGGGAAAAGTAGTTCACAATCAAGAAGGATTTCAGCTGCTATTAGAGGAAATTCAGACCTTACCAGAGGTCCCTGAAATTGTTTTTGAAGCAACTGGTATCTACTCACGTCCCTTAGAAAAGTTTTGTCAGGATAATAAACTGACCTACTGCCTTCTAAATCCTTTAGAAGCAAAAAAACAGATGGAGGAAGGCTCGCTTCGTAGCTGGAAAACGGATAAATTTGATGCTCATAAACTGGCTCAAACTCATTGTAAAAATAGACGCCAACCAAAGCTACACCAACAAGCAATCTATCTCGAACTACGAGAACTTGCCCGCTTCTATCAGGAAATTGAGACGAAAATCAGTCATGTTCGTATGAATCTTCATAATGCTCTTCAATTGACTTTTCCTGAATTGGAACAGTTCTTTTCCAGCCGTATCACTCCCTATGCCTTATCCCTGATTGAATGTTTTCCACATCCTGCCTTCGTTCTCGCTTCCAGTCGAACAAAAATCAAAAATCGATTGATGAAAACAACGAGGAAACGAATTTCTGAAAATAGGGCTTGGCAGAAAGCTGACCAGATTTTCATTTACGCCTCAAACTCTTATCCAGCTGTTGAGTCCAATAGTGTTCTCTGTCAGAAAGTCATTTACTATGCCCAGCTTCTTCAGGACCTATTAGAACAGAAAAATAAATTGATGGAACAAATGATGAACGCTGCTCATCCTCTTGAAGAATTTGAGTTGTATCAGACGATTCCAGGAATTGGTGCGCCAACGGCTGCACTTCTGATTGGAGAATTAGGCGATATTCGATGTTTCTCTACATCAAACAAACTCAATGCATTTGTCGGGATTGATATCCGGCGGTTTCAATCTGGATCATATATAGGAAAGGATCATATCAATAAAAGAGGGAATCCAAAGGGGCGAAAGATTCTTTACTTTACTATTCGTAATATGATTCGACAACAACACGCCGCCTCCAATCATATCGTCGACTATTATTATAAATTAAAAAAGCAACCCCTTCCTAAAATGGAAAAGGTTGCCACAGTTGCCTGCATGAACAAGCTCCTGAAGTGTATGCATTCCATGGTTAGGAATCATACAAGGTACGCTTATGCGTATACGGCCTCCAACGACCAATAAGGACGAGTCCTTATTCTAAAATTATAGCACAAACTAGATGAAAAATTCAGAGATCCATCTAGTTTATTTAGTGTACTTTCAGATAGTTCTTCACTTCTTTAAAAACTATAAGGAATTTGTTTCCACTTTCCCCTTGACTAATCGTAGGAAAGAGGTTGGGACAGAAACGTTCAGCTTCAAGCACCAAAAGTAGGTACTTTTCATCATCTGTTCTGCTCAAAAGAGCAATCACAGTGATTCTAAGCAATAAGGCGGAATTCACGAAAATGACAAGAAACACGGAATGTATCATTCCGATGTTGATTGATTCCTACTTGGTGCATCACAAATTTTTGTTGAATTTTGACTTATTGTCGAAGAAGTTGCTTCTGTCCCACCGTTTATTCGGTTTTAGATGTATGTGGGATTGAGTTATGTCCCACACACTTTTGCGTACAGTAAAGTGTATTGAATAATTTTTAAGCTTGAAAATGATTATCCATTCATCAGTATCAGCTTAGAAGCTATAGCTATTATCCATAGATGTGCTGGGTAAAACAGGTAAAAAGCATATTTTGAAAAGGCAGATGTTTTCCCTTTTTCTCCGTTATATAAATGAAGGAATGGAATCACAGAGATAAACGCGAAATCTGAGTTCATGCCTAACATTAGGAGTGTGGTTGACCAATCCCCCATCCATTGGAAGCTGGTAAATAAAAGGAATAATGAAAAGCCGAGATAGCAAGCGTCCCTTAACAAAACCTTGTTGTATGTGAAATAAGTGATCAGGATAAATGGCAATAGAACAGTTCCACCTTCTGTCAGTATTGCGCCGGTAATCAAGAGTGTGGCAGCAACCAAAGTGCCAGCGAGCTTGAAGGCGAGGTGGGGAACTTCCTTGACCCAATCAACAACAATCAGCAGAAGGAGCCCGACCGTCAAAGTTAAAAAGATATTGTTGTGTACCTGGATCATTGGGTCGCCTAGCCAAAGATTCAGCAAAGTGCTGCCGACAAACATCACACCGGCAGCGCCAGCTAGACGGAATAGATAGTTCTTTCGATTACTGGTATGAAAAAATCCTTCAACGATCATATAGGCAAAAAATACGCCGACACATCGAGTAATGATGTGAAAAATAATCGAAGTGTTGTCAGAGACGAAGAAGGTGATGTGGTCAAGGACCATTAGTCCCATCATAAAAAATTTTAATTGGTTTGCATTCAAAAAAGCACGTCCTTTTCTTTTGGGTATCGTTTATAAGTGATATGTATCGTCCGTTTTATGGCATTCATGCAACTCAGCCAATGAGTAGATGCCAACGAGCGGATGAATAGCTTGATTCTGAGTAAAGCGGCATTAAGTCAGACTTCTCACGATAACTAACTTATCATGGACCTATCAAGTTGCTCCATAGAATCAGGTAACAGGAAACGAACAAAATTGAAAGATGGTGACGAGCATAGCGGTATGGCAAACCGACTGAAGTAGAATCAATTTCTGAAAGTATCGGTAAAACAATAAAGAAAGCGTTGATATTATGCAATCTTTCTTCTACAATAAAATAGAATAGAGCAGAATATTTTCCAAATGGATAGTGATTGTTTACAAACAAGCTAGACCTGTATGGACCAAAGAA
Source organism: Enterococcus sp. 9E7_DIV0242 (assembly GCF_002140975.2). NCBI lineage: Bacteria > Bacillati > Bacillota > Bacilli > Lactobacillales > Enterococcaceae > Enterococcus > Candidatus Enterococcus clewellii. Next base: position 2,364,042 of record NZ_CP147247.1, on the reverse strand, counting down.
ACATGCCTTGTGGCGTGCCCCTTTTTGGTTCATTCGGGTCTTTTTTTATGGCGAAATAACAATCGATTCTGCCTGTTTTTAGGTGGTTGTATTTTTGGTAATCGCTGGAGGAATGCACGAACAGAAGGGGATCGGAAAGGAGGAGTATTTCTGACATGTTTTCTTTCAGGTTTATTAATGATATCGGTCTTATTGCATAAATAGCTCATCGCATCATAAGAACGTATATCATCGTTAAAAATGAAAAAGAGCGGAGGAATATTGTGAAAAAAGCAGGGAAATTTATTACATTATTATCGATGTCCGTATTATTAACAGCCTGTAATCAGGAGGAGAAAATGAAAGAAGCGACTCCGGAAAAATATACAACAGAGGAAAAGACAGAAGGAACTGTAACCTACATGCAGGTTAAGAATCCTAACAATGGTGCTATTCTAGGCTATTTGAAAGATGGCGGTGTCAGCCTTTTAGAGGAAGAGGACGGCGATTACGTCTATGCATTCAAGGACATGAACGGGAATGGTAAGCTGGAAGAGTGGGAGGATTGGCGTAAGGACATTGACACACGAGCGAAGTCTCTGGCTAAAGAGCTGACAAAAGAAGAAATTGCCGGGCTAATGTTGTTCAGCAGCCATGAAAGAGAGCCGGAAAACGGACTGACAGATGATCAGAAAACTTATTTGAAGGATGATAATTTGAGGAATGTTTTGAATGCCGGTGGGAATGATGTGGAAGCGGCAGTCAATTGGAACAACGAGATGCAGGCATATGTGGAAGAGCTGAGCACAGGAGAAGACAAGAAATTTATTCCAGTCAACTTTAGCTCTGATCCGCGAAGTACAGCTGGATCTGATGCTGCGTATAATGCAGAAGGAGACGATATCTCTAGATGGCCGTCTAATTTGGGGCTTGCCGCAACCTTCGATACAGAGACGATGTTGAGATTTGCCAAGGCGGCGTCAGAAGAATATCGGGCGATGGGGATTGCTACAGCATTAGGGCCGCAAATTGAATTAGCGACTGATCCGCGTTGGTTGCGTGCAGATGGCACGTTTGGCGAAGACACTGCGTTAGCTACTGATATGGCTAAAGCGTATGTGGATGGCTCTCAGTCTTCTTATGGTGAAGAAGGGAAGGACCTCGGTTGGGGCTCTGATTCGATCAATGCCATGGTCAAGCATTTTCCAGGAGATGGCATGGGCGAAGGTGGACGTGAGTCGCACATGAATAGCGGGAAATATGCGGTGTATCCGGGAGATAACTTTGAAGAGCATTTGAAGCCATTTTTGGATGGTGCGATGAAGCTGGATGGGGAAACCAAAGAAGCGGCTTCTGTGATGAGTTCATATTCTGTGGCCATCGATAAAGACGGCAATCCGTTGTTTGGCGTAAACAAAGGCTCTGCCTATGATAAAGAAAAGATCGATATTTTGCGTAAAGACAATGGCTACGAAGGGATTATTTGTACAGACTGGACGGTGACTTCGGCGATTGATGATCCAGACAATGTTCTTGGTATTGGCACCGCTTGGGGTGTCGAGGATGAAACAGTGGCACAGCGTCATTACGAGGTGCTACTGACAGGAGTAGATATGTTTGGCGGGAACAACGCGATCCAACCTGTTCTTGATGCGTATGATTTATGGGACAAAGCCTATGAAAAAGGCGATGTAGATGTTTCGGCCGAAGAACGCTTCCAGCAGTCTGGGGCACGTTTAGTGAAAATGATGATGTTACCGGGCATTTTTGAAAATCCTTATCTTTCTCTTGAAGCTTCTTCTGAGATTGTAGGTAGTGAAGACAAAACAAAAGATGGGTATCAGGCCCAACTGGATTCGATCGTGATGCTGAAAAATAAAGAAGAAACCATCAAGGAAGCGGATGTTGAGAAAGACTACAAAGAGAAGGTCGTGTATATTCCAAGCTCGATCCACCATGAATTCAAGACAGTATTTGCGGATGCACAGGATACTGCCAACCCAACAATGAGTGTAGACATTGCAGAAGGCTATTTCAAGGAAGTGGTGACTGATACGCCAATTGAAAAGGATGGAAAAGTGACTGGTTTTGAAGCGCCGGACTTGAAGGATGTAGATATGATCATCGTAGGAATGGGTAGCCCAGATAATGGAAGTCCATTCAGCAGCGCCGGTCTGAAGGATAATACTTTCTATCCTCTTAGCTTGCAATATGGCACCTATAAAGCGGATGGAGATTCTGTCAGAAAAACATCGATCAGCGGCGATATTCTTGAGGATGGTAAGAAAGAAAATCGCAGCTATTATGGAGAAACGGCAATCATCAGCAATAGCTATGATTTAGAAGCCTTCAAAAATGCGAAAAAACAAAGTGAAACGATTGAAAAGGAAACAGGTAAGAAAGTACCTGTCGTCGTTGTACTGAAAGCAAAAAATCCTGTGGTCGTCAGTGAATTTGAAGAAGGGGCAGACGCAATTGTTACAGGTTTCTCAGTCAGCGATCAAGCCTATTTTGATATTCTTTTAGGCAAGCAAGAGCCGAAAGGGTTGCTGCCGATGCAATTTCCGGCAGATATGGATACGGTTGAGAAACAGCAGGAAGATGTGGCTCATGATATGGAATCATACAAGGATTCAGAAGGAAATACCTACGATTTTGGCTATGGACTGAACTACGAGGGACCAATCTCAGATGAACGTACCGAGAAATATGTGAAATAGACGCTATGAAACGACGACATAAAAGAAATAATATTTACTCAATACTCAATAATATCTAGTTTCTCCGAAAAAACTGAGACATTCAAGGTGTGGATCTATGCTATACTTTTTTGTGGGGAAAAGACTTTTGTGAGGTAGTTTTTTATGGGGAGCTGCTTCAATTAGTTGAAAAACACTGTCTTTTTCATCATAAAAAAAGGGGTAAGATAGAGAAATGAAAAAAGTGATTTTAGCATTGCTGTTGTCTACTGCTATTTTAGCTGCTTGCGGCAATACAGAAAAAGAGACAAAAAATTCATCCACAGCGGAGTCGACGGTTGTATCGAAAGAGTCTGAGGAATCAACAGAAGAGTCCACAGAAGAAACGACGGAAGAATCTAAAACGACTAAAAAGAGTGCAACGTCAGCTCCTTCAAAGAGAGCAGAGACGATGAAAGAGTATATTGAAGCGCAAGAAATGGAACTGCTATACGCTCAATCTGAGCCAACTATCGTAGAAATGGGCGATTTTGAAGTATCAGTGGATGAGTATGAATTAGTGAAAGTGACCGATTTTGACTCCAATTTTAAGATTCCATTTGGGGATCAAACAGATGAAGGTGGGATAATCCTTGCGACGATTTCTATTGCAAATACTAGTGATAAAACGTTGTATTATCCTTCAATTCCGGATTTGACCTTTACAGGAGCAACTAAGGCTTATACGAATAATCGAACAGTCGTTGAAGACAATGCCGATGATAGTGATAATATGGGTGCGATCGTCGTAGATACGAAAGGCGAAATCAAAGCTGGGGAAACGCAAACAATGACGGTCAACTACTTGTTTAGTGATGAGGCGTTGTCAGCTATTTTGGATCTTGGCTTAGTAACGATGCAAGTACCACACGGCTATACGAAAGCTGAAAGCTTTAAATCTGAAGACAAGGTAGGCGATAAGCAGAATATTCAGCTTTCCGTCTCTTCTGATGGTGAGAAAACAGCAAGTGACAATGCGTCATTCTTGCAGGACAAAGTAAGTACAGATGATATGGGTACCAAGACACTTGATATGGAGAAGAAAGATATAAATACGACTCAGAGTGTCGATGGTGTTGATGCCATATTGTCAGAATACCAGTTTACGTTCTTTGAGCCTAATGAAGTAGAAGCAGAGCGCTTCAGCAATTTTGAAAATGGAACAGTTCTGTTGACAGTTAAATTTGTGCTTGATAATAAAGGGGAAAAGACAATTTCTATGAGCAGCTCCAGTGCGACCTTACGTGTCAATAACGATTCCCAACGTGTGCTGAGTGAAGGAATGCTAACGAACTACACGACAGATGTCGTAAGTCCTGGTGAGAAGAAGGACCTATTGCAGGTGTTTGTACTGGATCAAGAGCAATATGAAAAAATTTGGCGTGAAAAAGATTTCAGTATTAATTTGAATTTGGTCGATGGTGAAACGTTTAAGAGAGAAACGGTTGAGTTTGATTTACCGAAATAAAAGATTCATTTCCAACGAATGACAACAATGAAAATAAAAAAGTGGGCAAGATATTTGATCAAATATCTTGCCCACTTTTTTGTAATAATGAATATTTTAGTAAAGCAGCAATTAAATGTTTAATTCCCGTTCGACGAATTGTGAAGCATATCCACCCACGTAAATACCCTCTATCTGTCCATTTTTCTGAGATAGTCTTGTAACAATTTCAGACGGTATACCCATTGCATAGCCTTGTTCGAAAAGAAAGGCTTCGTTTGTCAAACTTTCTTCGTGCATTAGGTAGTTTGCCAAATAGCAAGCCAGGGCAGCGTTAGACGTCCCAGTAGCACTTTCCTCCGGAATATCAAACAATGGCGCAAAGTTTCGACAGTGAGCCGTTGCTTCTGGCTGTAATGTTTCCAAAGAAAAGACGTGGTAACCAGCTTGTTGATATTTTCTCCCGATTTGAGCAATTTTATCAAAATCAGGTGTCAGGTTCGTTAGTATATCTAAGCTTTTGACTGGTATAAGGATATCCTTAAGACCAGTTGAAACGACTTGAATAGGTAAGGTTTCATGGAAATCCTGTGTCGAAAGATTCAAGGAGTCCGCGACCTCTTCAATGGCTAAGATATCCAAATATTGAGGGCTGGTTTGCTGCAAGAAAACTTGCTTGTCTTTTGTAATTGTTACGGCTAAAATCCCAGCTTTAGTTTCTATTTGGTACGTACCGATAACCGCTTTTCCTAACTGGATAAGCGCTGAAAATAATGCGACTGTCGCATGCCCGCAGATAGCGACCTCTTCAACAGGTGTGAAGTAGCGTACCCGCCAATCAGCTTTATCAGAAGGTAGCAGGAAAGCCGTTTCTGAAAAATTAAGTGTTTTTGCGATACGCTGCATGTCATTTTCTGAAAGCTGAGCAGTATCTAAGACGATTCCGGCAAGGTTTCCGCCACCGCCATCCTTTGTAAATGCATGTAAAATATACGTCGTGACTTTCATGATAGGCCTCCATTTTTTGTAAGCTCTCTATATTTTTTTGTTAGCAGCTGATGAAGAGCTGCTTTTTCTTCATCGGAGATAAAGGCACCATCGACTGCGTCATGGTTTAACTGCTCCATTTCATCGTAGGTCAATTGGTACCACTCAGACAGCTTCATGTATTCGTCCACTAATGTTGTGTTAGAAACTGTTCGATTGTCCGTGTTGATACAGACTTTAATTTTTTCCTTTAAGAATTGTCGGAATGGATAATCTGCCAATGATTCTACTGTCTTCGTCTGGAAGTTACTGGTCGGGCAAAGCTCTAATAGAACATCTTTTTCCCGTAATAAATCAAAATATTCCGGTGTGTCTTTGAGCGCAATACCGTGCCCGATTCGTTTTGCACCAAGAGAGATAGAATCTGCCACATTTTTCCCACAGCCGCATTCACCGGCATGCAGAGTCAAAGGAATGCTTAGCTGGTTGGCTAAAGCTAGTGTTTCTTCGAATTCCCTAGGTGGGAAAGCCGCTTCATCGCCCGCTAGATCGAAGGCCACTACGCCACTTTTCTGAAAATATTTTGCAAGGTGAACAACCGCTTCGATTTTTTCTAGCTCATCATGGCGCATGCCGCAAAGGATTGCATTACTCTTTACCCCATAACGTTTTTCACCGGCATTCAACCCTTTGAGCACAGCTGTGACGACTTGAGTTAAGGACAATCCTTGTTCCAAATGCTGCGTTGGGGCAAACCGTAACTCGATATAAGAGATACCGTCCCGAGCTGCTTGTGCGATGACATCGAGTGTAGCCATCTCTAAGGCTGTTTCTGTCTGTAAATACGTTAAAATAACATCGAAGCATGTCAAATAGTCCTTCAAGTTTCGGCAGTCTTTGGGTGCTGTTACTGCTTTTCGTAATTGTTCGGAATCTTCTTGGGAGCTAAACGATTGGTTTCTGGAAATTTTCAGTAAAGTTTCAACGCTTACGGACCCATCTAAATGACAGTGTAACTCGATTTTTGGTAATTTGATTACAATTTCTTTCTCCACGGTTTTGTCCTTTCTTTTTCATTACAAAATTTTCATTTATCTGTTTTTTTCCGAACGTTTCTGCTATCATGTGATTGTTCGGTAAGTATTTTAGAAAAAAGTATTTCGAAGAATGTACCATGTCACAAGCATCATGTCAATGGGAGAGGGGGACAGGGATGAAGCTGACGATAAGAGAGATAGCCAACATGGCTGGAGTCTCAGTAACAACGGTTTCTCAGATCCTCAACAATAAGGGCAGTCGATTCAGCGAAGCGACAAAGAAGAAGGTATTGGAAATCGTCGAGGAATATCAATACAAGCCAGATTTTTTTGCTTCAAACATTATTACGAGACACTCAAAGACCATCGGAATGATTGTTCCCGATGTCACAGATTTTTTCTTTTCTAAAGTGGTTGAAGGTGTGGAGACTTATTTGAACTCACTCGGCTATATGATTCTATTATGTAACTCAAAGCATAGTGTGAAAAAGGAAACACAGTATGTGACTGAACTGCTTCATCGATCAGTAGATGGTATTATTCTAGCAACACCTAATGTACTTCCACAGGATCATGTATTGAAGAAGCAACGACAATCTGCTTTTCCAGTGGTATTGATCGATAGAGGGATCAATACCCGAGAAGAAGGACAGTTACTGGTTGAAGAGTATGTAGGAGCATCTCAAGCAGTAGAATACCTGATTGCACACGGGCATCGACATATCGGAATGTTGAAGGAGACACATGGATATTACCAACTGACAGAACGTTTGGCAGCATATAGAGCGGTGCTGGAAAAGCATGACATACCGATTAATGAAGACTACATCCAAAGTGGGGAACTGACATTGAAGGGTGGCTATCGTGCAGCAAAAGCGGTGTTGGAAAACAAAGAAGTAACAGCGATTTTTTGCGGGAATGATGAGATGGCAATAGGAGCATATCAAGCAATCTATGAAAAGGATTTACGTATTCCAGAAGATATTTCTGTCATAGGATTTGATGGATTGGAAATCTCGGAGTATCTGGCGCCAAGTCTGACAACTGTGTATCAACCGGCGTTTGACATTGGCTACTATGCAGCAAAATTCTTAGTTGAGGCGATTCATGGTGACGTAAAAATAATCCCAAATAAAACATTTGAAACAACCTTTATCGAGAGAAATAGCACACGAATGATTGACAATTAAGGAGAAAAATAGTAATGTTCGTTTTATAAGCGCTTTCTTTTTTTGGTAATAATGGTTAGTAAACTGGTTTACTAAATGTTTTAAGACGGCCTTTTTTAGTGTATAATACAACATTGGGAATTCGGAGGAAATTATAATGAGAATGGTAGATTTGATTGAGAAAAAACGCGACGGTGGCAGCCTAAGCAAAGAAGAAATCCAGTTCATCATTGATGGCTATACAAAAGGGGATATTCCTGATTATCAGCTTAGTGCCTTTTTAATGACTGTTTTTTATCAAGATATGACCGATGAAGAAATTACCAATATGACGTTAGCGATGGCGAGTTCAGGTGAGATGATCGATCTTTCCGGGATTCAGGGAATCAAAGTAGATAAGCATTCAACAGGTGGCGTAGGTGATACAACAACATTGATCTTGGCTCCTTTAGTTGCCAGTGTGGGTGTCAGCGTAGCGAAGATGTCTGGCAGAGGCTTAGGCTATACAGGTGGTACGATCGATAAGCTAGAAGCTATCCCAGGGTTCCAAGTGGAATTACCGGATGAAAAATTTATTCAGCTGGTCAATGAAAGTCATGTAGCAGTTATTGGGCAGTCAGGAGATTTGGCACCGGCAGATAAAAAATTATACGCATTGAGAGATGTGACGGCGACTGTCAATTCGATTCCTTTAATCGCAAGCTCGATCATGAGTAAGAAAATTGCGGCGGGAGCAGATGCGATCGTTTTAGATGTAACGACTGGCGAAGGCGCCTTTATGAAAAATATTGAGGAAGCACGTCGTCTGGCAGAGACGATGGTGCGTATCGGGAAGCTTGCGAACAGACAGACAATGGCTGTAATTTCAGACATGTCTCAGCCATTGGGTGAGGCAATCGGAAACAGCTTGGAAATCGTCGAAGCAATCGAAACACTTCAAGGCAACGGGCCGGAAGATTTAGTTGAAATGTGTTACGCATTGGGAAGTCAAATGGTCGTTCTTGCAGAAAAAGCAGCTACTTTGGAAGAAGCGCGAGGTCTGTTGGAAGAGGCATTGGCTTCTGGTAAAGCGTTAGAGAAGTTTAGAGAGATGATTCGTAACCAAGGGGGAGACGATACGATCGTTGATGAACCGGCACGCTTACTGTCAGCGAAATATCAAATCGAGCTTCCTGCAAAGAGTACAGGTGTTGTGCAGAAAATTGTTGCCAACGAAATCGGAATTGCTGCAATGCTTTTGGGGGCAGGCCGTGCAACCAAAGAAGATGCCATCAACTATGCTGTAGGAATCAAGCTGCATAAAAAAGTTGGGATGCCTGTTAAGGAAGGTGAATCCTTACTAACGATTTATGCAGATTCAGAAAATATTGACGAGGTAAAAGAGCTGATTTATAAAAATATCGAAATCGGTGATTCAGGCGAGGAACCTGTACTGATTCATGATATAATTACCTTGTGATTTAGCGTGGTAAAAATGTTTTGAGTATAGTGTTAAAACAGTTGTTTTGTAGCTTGGTTCATACTATTGATAGCTAATGAGAGCAAATAGGAATATGGTTCTCTCGTGAAGATATTTATAGTTGCTTTATGCTGTGCTGTAATACGAAGAAAATATCGGATTACTTTCATTAAGTTATAAGAAGAAGGGTCGTTTCTCTTTTATTAGGAATGCTAGGGAAATGGACGTAGGATCACCAGAATGAAGAAAGCAAGCAGTTACCTGATAGTTTTCCTCAACATATAAGAAGGAGAGCGATTGCTCTTTTGTAGGAGCATCTAGAAGCAATCGACATCGGACCACTAAAATGAAAAAAGCAGACAATAACTTGGTTGCTTTTCACAATAAAACTAAGGAGCGTGTAATCGTGGAATTAAATCGTATGATCGACCACACAATACTGAAAGCAAATGCATCTGAGGAAGATGTGCTGAAAATTATCGAAGAGGCAAAGAAATATGAATTTTTCTCTGTTTGTGTGAACCCTTACTGGGTAGCGTTGGCGCATGAAAAATTGGCTGGTACAAAGGTTTCGACCTGTACAGTTATTGGTTTTCCTTTAGGAGCAAATACTTCTGAGGTCAAAGCTTATGAAACAAAAGATGCCATTGCAAATGGTGCGGACGAAGTAGATATGGTTTTGAATGTTGGCGCGATGAAATCAAAGCAATATAAAAAAGTATTGAAGGACATTCAAGCAGTTGTTCAGGCAGCTGACGGTAAAGCATTAGTTAAAGTAATCATCGAAACAGCCTTACTGACAGACGAAGAAAAAATCAAAGCGTGTGAAATGGCAAAAGAAGCAGGTGCTGATTTTGTAAAAACATCTACAGGTTTTTCTACAGGTGGTGCAACAGTTGAAGATGTTAAACTGATGAGAAGCACTGTTGGACCTGATATGGGTGTGAAAGCTTCCGGCGGTATTCATAACAAAGAAGAAGCACAGGCAATGGTTGATGCAGGTGCAACCAGAATCGGAACAAGTGCCGGCGTAGCTATTATGGACGGCGAAACAGGTACTGGGTACTAAGAAATAGGTACAATATATAGAATAACTTATAGAAAAGTGGGAAAAGAATGACTGCGAAATCAGAATGGATCACTGTTGCAAGAGAGGCGTTGAACAAAGCCTATGTACCGTATTCAGAATTCCCCGTAGGTGCCTGTCTTGTTGCTGAAGATGGACAGATGTACCAAGGAATCAATATTGAAAATGCTTCTTATGGCTTAACGAATTGTGCAGAACGAACAGCGATTTTCAAGGCTGTCTCTGAAGGTCAACGCAATTTCCAACATCTGGTTGTTGCCGGTCACACGCCACGGCCAATTTCACCCTGTGGTGCGTGCCGTCAGGTAATTGCTGAGTTTTGTGAACCAGATATGCCTGTGACACTGGTCGGTGATGACGGTGTGACCAAAGAAACGACGGTTGCGCAGTTATTGCCATATGCGTTTACGGAAGATGACCTATAGAAAGATCAACTTGTCACTAGCTTCACTTAGTTAGCGAATAAAAATGATTCAATCAGCAATGTATTATCCTGTTGCTAAGAATCAGCATTTCATTTGTTTCATTCAGTCATCTGACTGTTGAAAATATAAAACTATTTTATTTAGGGGGCTTTACAGAAATGAAAAAAGCGAAATTATTTGGTTTAGGCGTAGTTGCAGCCGGATTGACTTTAGGTCTGGCAGCATGTGGCGGAGGCAACGACAAGACTACTGATTCAACAGGCGGAGGTTCAAGTTCAGGCGATGCGGCACATAGTGCAGTAATCGTAACGGATATCGGCGGTGTAGATGATAAGTCATTCAACCAATCTGCATGGGAAGGCCTTCAAGAATGGGGCAAAGAACATGACCTGCCAAAAGGCGCGGACGGCTATGACTACATCCAGTCAAATGATGCTTCTGAGTACGTAACAAACATCGATACAGCTGTTTCAAATGGATTTAAAACAGTCTTCGGTATTGGTTACTTGCTAGCAGATTCTATCAGTGCAGCAGCAGATCAGAATCCAGATACGCAATTCGTTATTATTGATAGTGTCATCGAAGACAAAGACAATGTTGTTTCAGCTACATTTAAAGACAACGAAGCGTCTTATCTTGCAGGTGTAGCAGCAGCAAATACGACGAAAACTGACAAAGTTGGTTTCATCGGTGGTGAAGAAGGCGTCGTAATCGACCGTTTTGAAGCTGGATTCCGTCAAGGTGTAGCAGATGCAGCAGAAGAATTAGGCAAAACAATTAGTGTTGATGTGAAATATGCAGCATCATTCGGAGATCCTGCGAAAGGTAAATCACTTTCAGCAGCAATGTATCAAGGCGGAGTAGATATCATTTTCCACGCTTCAGGTGGTACTGGTGCGGGTGTCTTCCAAGAAGCGAAGGACTTGAACGAATCTGGTGACCAAGACAAAGTTTGGGTTATCGGTGTAGACAGAGACCAAGACGAAGATGGCGCTTATACAACAAAAGATGGTAAAGACGACAACTTGACACTAACTTCTACACTTAAAGGTGTGGGTGCAGCAGTGAAAGATATCTCTGACTTGGCTTTGGAAGACAAGTTCCCTGGTGGAGACCACAAAGTATATGGTTTGAAAGATGGCGGTGTTGATTTAACAGCTGGTTACCTTTCAGACGATGCACAAAAAGCAGTTGATACAGCGAAAGAAAAAGTAATTGCAGAAGAAATCGAAGTACCAGAAACACCAGAAGACGTAAAAGACTAATTGAATTGTTGAACGTAATGAGGTTGTGAAAGAGTGTTCAGCTTCGAGAGTTAGAACACACGAAGCTCTCAACCATGGTACTGACAGTGAGAAGTGACTGGGGCGTATCAAAGCCCCAGTGATTCCACTGGAAAATACACGTTCCGGGTTCTAAGAAAGCAGAGTAGATAAACCAGTTTACTAGTCTGTTTTCTTAAAAGTCAAACAACAGATACTGTCTTTTCAACGCAGCGCTGTTTCAAAAGCAGCTAGAGGAAAATCAATCGTCGGAGTAAGCACTTATTTTTCCCAATTTTTTTGACACACTCCGAGTTTTTTTCTTGATGCTTTTTTGACGCGTATTGCAAGCAAATGATGGAAGAAGAGGGAGACGTCCCTTTGGCTTTTGGTTTCATATCACCATGGGTATACTGGAAATAATTATTGAGACAGTTGTTTTGGGTCGTTATGTCAGGCTAAGGTTTGGAAATGACACTTGTCGTAAGTGAAAATAATGTTAGGATGTGAAAAAAACGTGGCTCAAGAAAAATATGTGATTGAGATGCGCAATATTACTAAACAATTCGGTACATTCAAGGCGAATGATAATATTAACTTGAAAGTGAAGCCTGGAGAAATCCACGCACTTTTAGGTGAAAATGGTGCAGGAAAATCAACACTGATGAATGTGTTATCCGGACTTTTGGAGCCGACCTCAGGAGAAATCTACATAGACGGGAATAAAGTGGACATAAATGGACCAACCGCTGCCAACCGTTTGGGAATCGGCATGGTTCACCAGCATTTTATGTTAGTGGATGCGTTTACAGTAACTGAAAATATTATCTTAGGAAATGAACCCGCTAAGGGCGGCGTGCTGGATCGTAAAAAAGCCGTTGAAGAAATTCAAGAAGTATCAAAACGATACGGGATGGATGTTAATCCAAATGCTTATATCAGTGATGTTTCTGTTGGGATGCAGCAAAGAGTGGAAATCTTGAAAACTCTTTATCGCGGTGCTAATATACTGATTTTTGATGAACCCACTGCGGTTCTGACACCTCAGGAAATTGATGAGCTGATCGTGATTATGCAAGGGCTTGTTAAAGAGGGCAAATCCATTATTCTAATTACACACAAATTGGATGAAATCAAAAAAGTAGCAGACCGCTGTACAGTTATCCGTCGAGGACAAAGTATCGGTACGGTAGATATCAAAGATGTTTCTTCTCAACAATTGGCAGATATGATGGTTGGACGTTCTGTTTCCTTTAAAACAGAGAAAACAGTGGCGAAGCCAACAGACACAGTGCTATCTATCAAAGATCTTGTTGTAAAAGAAAGCCGTGGACTGGAAGCAGTCAAAGGCTTGAGTCTAGATGTCAGAGCAGGTGAGGTTGTCGGGATTGCCGGAATCGATGGTAATGGGCAGTCTGAACTGATCCAAGCATTGACAGGGTTAAGAAAAATCGAGAGTGGCTCCGTCGAGTTGAATGGCAAATCGATTGTGAATCAAAAGCCACGCCAAATTACTGAGGCTGGTGTCGGGCATGTACCGGAAGACCGTCATAAGTACGGGCTGGTTTTGGAAATGACCTTGGCTGAGAATATCGCTTTACAGACCTACTATAAAGAGCCATTAAGTAAAAATGGCGTATTAAATTATAACAAGATCAATGAATACGCACGAAAATTGATTGAAGAATATGATGTTCGGACAACGAATGAGCTTGTTCCTTCAAAAGCCTTGTCCGGAGGAAATCAACAGAAGGCTATCATTGCCAGAGAAATTGACCGTAATCCAGATTTATTGATTGTTTCTCAACCAACACGTGGACTAGATGTAGGAGCAATCGAGTATATTCATAAACGTCTGATTGAGCAACGAAATCAAAACAAAGCTGTTTTGGTTGTTAGCTTTGAACTGGATGAAATCATGAATGTATCTGATCGCATCGCCGTTGTTCATGCGGGTAAAATCGTTGGGATCGTTGATCCGAAAGAAACGTCTGAAAACGAACTGGGCTTATTGATGGCGGGGTATTCGTTAGAAGAGGCTCGTAAAGAGTTAAACAGTACGAAGGCAGGTGAGTCTGTTGAATAACAAGTCAGAGAAATTAAGAAATATTATGGTTCCGGTACTATCAGTAATCATGGGGTTCATCCTTGGAGCAATCATTATGTTGATCTTCGGTTATTCGCCAATTCAGGGTTACTCAGCCATGTTCACAACAGTATTTGGTCAAGGACCTAAAAATATTGGAGAAATTTTCGTAACGGCCGGACCATTGATTTTTACAGCACTGGGCTTTTCCGTAGCAAATTCAGCCGGATTTTTCAATATCGGGCTGTCAGGTCAAGCGCTTTGTGGATGGGTCGCAAGTATTTGGGTGGCTCTTTCCATGCCTGATGCTTCAAGGGCTATTGTCTTACCGTTAGCAGTAATTGCCGGAGCGTTGGCTGGAGCAGTTGCGGCAGCTATTCCTGGGTTTTTAAGGGCCTACTTTGGTACAAGTGAAGTAATCGTTACAATCATGATGAACTATGTGCTGTTGTATGCCAGTACGCATATTGTGAATAATGTGATGTCACCAGATGTTATGAGTAACAAAGGCGTAACGAAAATGGTTGGGGCAAATGGAACGCTTAGAAGTGCGTTCTTGACAGAAATGACAAATGGTTCACGGATGAACCTTGGAATTTTCTTAGCATTGATTTTCTTAGTACTTGTCTGGTTCTTGATGAAAAAGACAACAGCAGGTTATGAGATTCGTTCAGTGGGTCTAAACCCCTTCGCTTCTGAATATGCCGGAATGAGTAGCAAACGTACAATCATCCTTTCGATGATCATTTCCGGTACACTTGCTGGTCTGGGTGGCGTTGTTCAAGGCTTGGGGACATTCCAGAATTTCTTTGTTCAAGGCTCTTCATTAAGTATTGGATTCGACGGAATGGCCGTTTCATTACTTGGTGCAGGCAGCTCGGCAGGGATCTTACTGGCAGCTGTGCTGTTCAGCGTCTTGAAGCTGGGCGGACAAGGGATGCCGCTTAGAGCAGGTGTTCCTACTGAGTTGGTAGACGTTGTTATTGCTTCAATTATTTTCTTTGTTGGAATCAGCTACTTAATTCGCTTCTTGATGGCTAAAACTTCTGGTAGTAAGAAGGAAGTTGCGGTTGTTCAGGAAATAGAAGCGTCGAGTAATGATAACAGTCAAGAAGGAGGGAAAATCTAATGGATGCAGCATTATTGTCAACACTTCAAACAATTATCAACCAAACATTATTTTATTCCACTCCTCTGATTTTGACAGCATTGGGCGGAACATTCTCAGAACGAAGCGGTATTGTTAACGTTGGATTGGAAGGAATCATGGTCATGGGAGCCTTCAGCTCGATTGTCTTCAACTTAACCTTTGGTGCAACCTTCGGCAGTTTGACTCCTTGGTTGGCCTTGCTTATCGGTGGTCTTATCGGCATGGCTTTTTCATTACTGCATGCGGTAGCTACGATCAATTTACGTGCGGATCATATTATTAGCGGGACCGTTATCAATTTGATGGCACCGGCATTAGCGATTTTCTTAGTAAAAGTAATTTATGGTAAGGGTCAGACTGATACGATCGCACAATCTTTTGGTTATTTCTCTTTCCCTGTATTGAAGGAGATTCCGATCATTGGAGATTTATTCTTCAAACGGACATTCCTGCCAGCCTATTTCGCTGTAATCATTGCGATCATTGCCTGGTTCGTAATTTTCAAAACACGTTTTGGTTTGCGTTTACGTTCTGTTGGGGAAAACCCGCAGGCCGCGGATACGTTAGGAATCAATGTCTATGTGATGCGTTATTCAGGCGTGATGCTGTCAGGGTTCCTTGGCGGTATGGGTGGGGCAGTATTTGCTCAATCAATTGCTGGACGTTTTTCAGCAACAACAATTGCCGGACAGGGATTTATTGCAATGGCAGCGATGATCTTTGGTAAATGGAATCCACTTGGTGCGATGGGCGCTGCGTTGTTCTTTGGTTTTGCTCAGAACTTGAGTATTGCCGGGTCAAGTATCCCAATCATTTCGAAGATTCCAGATGTTTATCTACAGGCGGCACCATATGTACTGACGATCGTCGTACTGGTACTTTTCCTTGGAAAAGCTTCCGGACCAAAAGCCAATGGTCAAAATTATATCAAGTCGAAATAAAAGATTGTATGCAAAGGGCGGGACTATGGGAACATTTCTTTAGTCTTGCCTTTTTTTGCAGAAATGAGTAGAGTGAAGAAAAGAGAGCATCGCACTGCGATCGGTACTAAACTTTTGAAAAAAACAGTCACACTGTTTTTCATCGAGGCTGGCTGTAGTATTTGTTTCCAGAAATATAGTTTTGGAGCGGCAACAGTTCAGTCACGAATAAAGCACTGAACAAAACTTGAAGAAAGAAGGATGGTTATGTTTAAACGTGTACATTTAGTTGTAATGGATTCTGTTGGGATCGGTGAAGCACCGGATGCTGACAAATTTGGAGATGTGGGCAGCGATACACTAGGTCATATTGCGAAAGAAGCAGGCCTGACAATTCCTCATTTAGAGAATTTGGGGCTAGGAACGATTGCGCCTCTTCACAATGTAGAAGCAAAGACAGATCATGTGGGATATGCAACGAAGCTTGAAGAGGTTTCTGTTGGTAAAGATACAATGACAGGTCACTGGGAAATTATGGGCTTGAACATTCAAAAGCCATTCCGTGTATTTCCAGAAGGCTTTCCAGATGCGCTCTTAAAACAAATTGAAGAATTCTCCGGAAGGAAAATTGTCTGTAACAAACCTTACAGTGGTACGGCTGTTATCGATGACTATGGCGAGCATCAAATGAAGACGGGTGATCTGATCGTTTATACTTCGGCGGACCCAGTCCTACAGATTGCGGCACATGAAGAAATCATTCCTTTAGAAGAGCTGTATCGTATTTGTCAGTATGTTCGTGATATTACCAAGGATGAGCCTTATATGATTGGACGAATCATTGCGCGTCCTTATCTTGGTGAACCGGGCAACTTTACTCGTACAAGTAACCGTCATGACTACGCCTTGGACCCATTTGGCCATACAGTCCTTGATTCTTTAAAAGAGGGCGGGAAAGATGTGATCGCTGTTGGGAAAATCAACGACATCTTCAATGGTCAAGGAATCACAGAATCTGTTCGCACGAAAAGTAACATGGATGGTGTAGATCAGCTGTTGAATGTGATGAAGAAAGATTTTACCGGTTTGAGTTTTACGAACTTGGTAGACTTTGATGCATTGTTTGGTCATCGTCGTGATGTTGCGGGTTATGCTCGTGCAATCGAAGAGTTTGATTTACGTATCCCTGAATTACTGGATGCTATGCAGGACGATGATTTACTGCTGATTACTGCCGATCATGGGAACGATCCGACCTTCCCGGGAACAGATCATACAAGAGAGTATGTTCCGTTACTTGCTTATAGTAAGAATATGAAGAGTCAAGGGAAACTAGCTCAAGGATACTATGCAGATATTTCTGCAACAATAGCTGAAAATTTTGAAGTTGCACCCACTAAAAATGGGACAAGCTTCTTGAAAGACTTGAAATAGGGGGAAGACAATGACAAAACTGAAGGAACAATTACAAGAAACTACGGCTTTTTTAAAAGAAAAAGGAATTGGTGATGTAGATTTTGGCTTGATTTTAGGCTCAGGTTTGGGCGAACTGGCAGATGAAATCGAAGAGCCAATTGCTGTGCCGTTTTCAGAAGTACCGCATTTTTCCGTTTCAACGGTTGTCGGTCATGCCGGCCAATTGGTTTATGGGACTCTTTCAGGGAAAAAAGTACTGGCTATGCAAGGGCGCTTCCATTACTATGAAGGACACTCTATGCAAGTTGTTACGTATCCGGTTCGTATGATGGCTGCACTAGGTATTCATTCCATCGTGGTAACAAATGCTGCAGGTGGTGTGAATAAAGCCTTTGAACCAGGAAATCTAATGCTGATTACAGATCATATCAACTTTACTGGGGACAATCCATTGATTGGTGAAAATGAAGATGAAATGGGTCCACGCTTCCCGGACATGAGTCAGGCGTATACAAAAGATTATCAAGAAATAGCGCGTAAAATCGCGGCTGAACAAGGGATTTCATTGAAAGAAGGTGTGTACATGGGCTTTTCAGGTCCTACGTATGAAACACCAGCTGAAATCCATATGGCACGCACAATCGGTGCAGATGCGGTTGGGATGTCGACTGTTGCAGAAGTAATTGTTGCGGCTCATAGCGGGCTGAAGGTTCTAGGCATTTCGTGCATCACCAATTTAGCTGCCGGTATGCAAAGTAGTTTGAACCATGAAGAAGTTGTTGAAACAACCCAGCGTGTCAAAGAGCAGTTCAAGCAGCTGATCAAGAGTACGCTGGAAGAGTTATAATACCGTTAAAAATAGGAAAAAGGAGCGAAACAAATGAGTGTTCATATTGAAGCGAAACAAGGTGAAATTGCTGATAAAATTTTACTGCCGGGCGATCCATTGAGAGCCAAATATATTGCAGAAACCTTTTTAGAAAATCCCGTTTGTTACAATCAAGTACGTGGAATGTTAGGGTATACAGGAACCTATAAAGGGGAACGTGTTTCTGTTCAAGGGACAGGGATGGGGATGCCATCTGCAACGATTTATGCACATGAGCTGATCAATTCTTACGATGTGAAAAAGCTGATTCGTGTCGGTACCTGTGGCGCACTTTCAACAGATGTTCATGTTCGTGACTTGATTATTGCGCAAGGGGCAGCAACTAGCTCTGCGATGATCGCTAAAAATTTCCAGCAGTTCCACTATCCGCCAATCGGGGACTTTGATTTATTGTTGAAAGCATATAAACTTTCAACTGAAAAAGGCTTTACGACACATGTTGGGAATGTTTTGTCAGAAGATACCTTCTATAAAGATGATACAACAGAAACCATGAAGCTTGCAGAATTAGGTGTTCTGGGTGTAGAGATGGAAGCAGCAGCGCTCTATTATCTTGGTGCGAAGTTCCATGTTCAGGCTTTGGCGATCTGCACAGTCAGTGATCATATCATCACTGGAGAAGAAACAACGGCT
Source organism: Enterococcus sp. 9E7_DIV0242 (assembly GCF_002140975.2). Classification (NCBI taxonomy): domain Bacteria; kingdom Bacillati; phylum Bacillota; class Bacilli; order Lactobacillales; family Enterococcaceae; genus Enterococcus; species Candidatus Enterococcus clewellii. The sequence goes on along the minus strand of NZ_CP147247.1, from coordinate 2,345,358 downwards.
GAGGAAAGACAGACGACTTTCAATGAAATGATTGAGGTTGGTTTGGAAACAGCTATAGCGAAATAAAGTTATTAGAATCATGAAACAAGCGAAGAAGCTGAAAGGATTGGAAATCGTTCAATCTTCTCAGCTTCTTTATAATAGATGATACTAGTACAAATTATTTATGTTTTTTTTGGGGGGGGGGATTAGTGATTTCAACACTCGTTTATTTTCCAGCTAACGAAGCTGTTACATCTTCAATAATTCTGGTATTGGCGATGGGGCCATTATACAACCAGCCTGAATCTTTTCCGAAGCTAAAGACTTTATCGTTCTTCACTGCTGGAAGGTTCTTCCAAACGTCTTCTTGGAAGAATGGGTCAGATTCGTCGCTGTTGATGACAAAAAGGTTGTCCGCATCCAGCTCCGCCAATTTCTCTAGTGAAACACTGCTCCAATCGGCAGTAGCGTCTTTAGAAACCTCTTTGACCAATGAAGGGACCTTCAAACCAAGATCACCGTAAAGAACGGTACCACTTGAACGAGTTTCTCCAACCATGAATGCTTGATTATTCGTAATCCACAAAACAGCTGCAGATTGTTCACCAACTTTATCAGCTAAGTCTTCTTTTGTTTTCTCAGCAAGAGCATCATAGTCAGAAAGGACTGCTTCCGCCTGTTTTTCTTTATCCAAAACTGCACCGACATCCAATAATTGATCTCTCCAGGTTACATCATCCCCGTTTTTTACCACATAGGTAGGAGCGATTTTGCTATACTCATCATATTTCCCACCCTCGACCAAAGCGGAAGAGCTGACCAGTAATAAATCCGGCTCATATTTTAATACTTCTTCGTAAGGTAAGTCATAAGAAATTGTGGGAATACCATCCAGCTTATCCTGTAAATAATCTTGAATGCTTGAATTGTTTACTGTCCATTGTGCAAAGGGTGTTACATCCAATGCAACTAGATAATCTTCCAGATAACTTCCGATTATTTTCTTTGGATTAGCTGGAATGGTCACTTCATTACCCAATGCATCTGTCATTACGTGTTCTTCCGCTGTGGTGCTTTCAGTAGAAGCTTTTGTTGCAGAATCGTTTGAGCCACAGGCCGCCAATAACGCGCCGCCCACCAATAAAGATAAGCCCAGTACAGCGTATTTATTAAATAATTTCATGTTGTAAACTCCCTCTTCGTTTGTTGGTCTAATGCTTACTGTTTTTTTACTTCGATGGTGTTAAAATATAAATGATAACGATTCTCATTATCATTTATATAGAGTCATTTGTCAATCCTTATATAAAGAATTGGGCAAATTTTCCTGTCAAAGCAGATCATGGAAATAGCATTGCTTTTTAAGAAATAGTTCCTTATAATAAAGTGCAGTCTATTGAGAATCGTTCTCAATATTATATGTTACAGCAAACAATCAATTAAGTACCTCATAGAGGAAGGATAATTATGGCAATTTTATCAACTGCAGAACTGACAACCGGCTATGGAAAAGAAATCATTAGTGAACAACTGAGCAGTTCTTTTGAAGCGGGGACCATTACGAGTATCATTGGTCCAAATGGTTGCGGAAAGTCTACACTACTAAAGACATTGGCAAGAATTCAACCTGAAATCAATGGGCATGTCTTTTTAGAAAGTAAAACATTGAATCAGTATACATCAAAAGAGATTGCTCAAAAGCTGGCAGTTTTGTCGCAAAATCCGGAAAGTACAATCGATTTGTCGGTCTTTGATTTGGTTTCTTTCGGACGTCACCCTTATCAATCTGGTTGGAAAAGCTTGACGAATGAAGACCAACAGTACATCCAATGGGCTTTGGAATTGACTGGATTGACCGAGTTGGCTCGAGAATCTGTTGCGATTCTTTCCGGTGGTCAGCGACAACGGGTATGGATCGCGATGGCACTTGTTCAGGACACAGAGATTTTACTGTTGGATGAACCAACAACTTATCTGGACCCGGCACATCAGCTGGAAATTTTGAATGTTTTGAAGATGATCAATCGAGAACATAAAAAAACAATTATAATGACGATTCATGATATTAACTTAGCGTCTCGCTTTTCTGATCGAGTCATTGCGATGAAAGAGGGGCAAATCTTAAAAGAAGGAACACCGACTGAGGTGATTACGGTGGAAACCTTGAAGCAGGTCTTCGCAATTGATGCAGAGATTGTCTGTCATGGAAAAACCAAGCGGCCGCTGTTACTATCTTATGAAATGATGAAGGAGACCAGGCATGAATCTGAAAGCTAAGCTGCAGCAGCATCAATGGCTGACCTTTGTTTCATTTTTACTTCTGCTGTTGGGAGCGATGGCAGTGTCCCTTCGGTATGGCGCAGTTCAAGTACCGTTGGCAACCTTTTGGGAAGCCTTGCTTCATTTCGATAAGGAGAATCAGCTCCACCAAGTCATTTATTCTATTCGTCTACCTAGAGTGCTGGGCGCTGCTTTAGTTGGAACCAGCTTGGCTGTCAGCGGCGGGTTGGCTCAAGGGATCACTCAAAATCCCTTGGCGGATTCAGGACTTATGGGTATCAATGCTGGTGCTGCGTTGGGATTAGCGACTGTTTTTGCTTTTTTTCCTACTGCAGGTTATTGGCAGATTCTACTGGTGTCCTTTTTAGGTGCTGGTGTCAGCATTGTCATTATTTATTTTATATCAAGGCGTTCGAGCAGAGGCGCAACACCTATTCGTTTAGTTTTGGCTGGTGCGGGAATCAGTGCGCTGTTCATTTCTCTTAGCCAATTCATTGCTCTGCAATTTAACTTAAGTCAGGATATCACTTTTTGGTCTATGGGAGGAGTCAGTGCAATTTCGTGGAAGCAACTTCAGGTTGCGGCGCCATTTTTCTTGATTGCGTTACTCCTTGCATTAGGCTACAGCTCGTCTGTGACAATTTTAAGGTTCGGTGATGATACTGCTGTTAGCCTGGGGAAAAAACCTCAACGTATTCGATTGATCATCAGTGTACTCATTCTGTTATTATCAGGCCTTTCGGTAGCTATTGCCGGATCGGTCAGCTTTGTTGGCTTAATCGTTCCACATATGATGCGCTTTTTTGCTGGCGAAAATTATCGCAAGCTCATTCCTTTTACTGCAGTTGGTGGCGCACTACTGGTTGTGTTGGCAGATTTCGTGGCTCGAATAATCAATCCGCCTTTTGAAACGCCCTTTGGCGCAGTCGTCGCAGTTATCGGGATTCCGTTCTTTATTTATCTATTTCGTAAAGGAGGGAATCTGGGATGAGCAAAGGGAAGCTGACCAGTTTTTATTTGATAGTTATTGGGTTACTCCTTGTTGTTGCTTTTTACAGCCTGACTCATGGACAGTTGGCTATTTCAGCGGCTGACCTGTGGCAAGTTATGAGAGGAGCCGGCAGTAAAGCTCAGAGATTATTAGTTTTTGATTTTCGAATGCCAAGGATCATTCTGGCTGTTTTAGCTGGGGGAGCTTTAGCGATGAGCGGAACGATTTTACAAAGCGTGACAAGGAATCCGTTGGCAGATACTGGGATTTTAGGGATCAATGCTGGCGCTGGGTTCACCGTTCTTTTGTTTATAAGCTTTGTTGAAACAACCACAGCCACCGTTTTTCTATTACCACTGGTGGCCTTGGTCGGTGCATTAGCAGCAGCGGGAGGCATTGTTCTGATTGCTTTTGATAGGCGAAAAGGATTGACACCTGTTCGGATGGTTTTGACTGGGGTTGTTCTTAGTACAGGGATATCTGCTATGACGATTCTTTTGACGACTAAGCTTGATTCGGAAAATTATCGCTTTGTGACCATGTGGCAGGCGGGGACGATTTGGGGGAGTAACTGGTCCTTCGTCGTTGCGATGATTCCATGGCTGTTGCTCTGCTTTTTGCTGGCTATGAGTCGGCATCGCATCTATGATATTCTGCAACTGGGCGATGAGACAGCGGTTTCGGTTGGTGTGAATGTTGGGCGTGAGCGCCTGCTGTCTCTTGTTTTAGCAGTTGTTGCTGCAGCTGCGGCCATTTCTGTCACTGGAGGTATCGGTTTTTTAGGTCTGATTGCCCCGCATATCGTTCGAGGCTTGGGAATCAAAAAGCATTTTAACCTGTTACCGGCATCATTGCTGACAGGAGGTCTACTACTATTAATAAGCGATACGATTGGGCGCGTTCTGTTGCCTACCGGAGAAATACCGGCTGGTGTGATCGTAGCAATTATTGGCGCGCCGTACTTTCTTTACTTGCTGTTGAAAAGCGATAAATGAGCTATTTAAAAGAATCGATTAACTGAGGGGATAAGTCTGTCTGCCTCAGTTATTTTTATGTACTGTGAAACAAAGAGGGGAGACTTCTTTTAGAGAGAGGCAAAACCTAATTGAAATGAGGATTGCGTTAAAATCAGCGACTGGCGGAAGTGCTGAAAAAGGTATATCATTGACTTGGGACAAAACTATACTTTTGAAGTGGGTGAAAGAATGGATAATTTTCGTTTTTATGTACCAACAGATGTGCGTTTTGGAAAAGACCGTTTGGAGGAAGAGCTGACAGATGTTTTAGATGCGTATGGTAAAACAGTGCTTTTGGCATATGGCGGCGGTAGTATCAAGAAAAATGGGTTGTATGATCAAATAACCAAACTATTAGAAGCAAATGGAAATACAGTAGTCGAGTTGAGTGGCATTGAACCGAATCCTCGAACGGAGACGGTAGATCGTGGTGTTGCCTTGTGTCGTGAGCATCAAGTGGATGTCATTTTGGCTGTTGGTGGTGGTTCGACAATTGACTGTGCGAAGGTAGTAGCTGCCGGCTTTTATTTTGACCAATCAGCATGGGACTTGGTATTGGCTCGTCGGACATTTGCTGGACCGGCTTTGCCATTGGTGACCGTTCTTACCTTGGCTGCGACAGGTAGCGAAATGAATAGTGGGGCAGTTATCAGCAACCTTGCTACGAATCAGAAGCTTGGTGTTGGTGCGGCCTCCATGATTCCAAAAGCGTCATTTTTAGATCCTCAAAATACATTTACTGTTCCTCAGTATCAAACAGCCGCTGGCTCAGCGGATATTTTGAGTCACCTGTTTGAAAACTATTTTAAAGTAACAGAAGGGACAGATGTTCAAGATGGTATTGCGGAAGGCCTGATGAAAACAGTAATCAAAAACTGTCCGATTGCCTTGAAAACACCGGATGATTATGATGCACGGGCTAACTTGATGTGGGCCAGCAGTTTAGCATTGAACGGCTTGACCGGGGGCGGTAAAGGTGGTGCTTGGTCTTGTCATCCGATGGAGCACGAGCTGAGTGCCTTTTACGACATCACACATGGTGTTGGGTTGGCGATTTTAACTCCACGTTGGATGGAGTATATTTTATCAGATACTACAGTTGGTAAATTCCAGCAATTTGCTCATAATGTTTGGGGCATAACAGAGACCGATCCATTTACTGCGGCTAAAAAAGGAATTCAAGCAACTTATGATTTCTTTAAGGCGTGCGGTATTCCAATGACTTTGCCGGAAGTCGGTATTGATGAAGAGAAATTAGAAATTATGGCAGAACAGGCAGTGAAGCACAGTACGATTGAAAAAGCAGCGTATGTGCCATTGACTGCTGCAGACGTGACAAACATCTATCAGGAGTGTTTAACTGAATCTTCTTTTATCTAAATAATACAAAAACACAGCTTAACGCACTCTTATCATAAGAAGAGTACTGAGCTGTGTTTCTGTATTTATCGGGAGCAAGCTAATTCGTCTCGCTTTTTTTCATATCCCTTTTACATCTAAGACAGAATAGCTACGCTGGTCGTAGCGGTTGCGGCTGCGGGAATATTCTAAAGGTTTGCCATTTTTCAAATAGACGACCTGCTCCACCTCGAGTACCGGATCATTGACGCCACAATTGAGATACTCTTGGTCGTAGGCATCGCTTTTAGCGGCTTGAATAGTCCGGAAAGCTCCAGCGAATTGAAGCCCAACTGTTTTTCTTAGAAAGTCATAAATAGAGCCTAAGAGAATGTCGTTCGTCAGACCAGGTGCCTGGTTCACAGGCATGAAGGTATGCTCTAATACGTAAGGTTTATCCTCTAGGATTCTCAAACGAATGATCTTATAGACAGGCTGTTCTGCTGGGATCAACAGTCGTTCTTGGACGTCCTTCGAGGGGAATTCTACTTCAAATAAAATGACTTTGCTAGATAATTTACGGTTGGCTGCGGCCATTTGAACACTAAGTCCCTGATATTCATTCGCTGGCGATGTATCTTTTTCCCAAAAGGAATGATCCAATATTCGTGTTCCGGCGCCGCGCTGTGAATAGACAAGTCCTTCCATTGTTAAGATATTTATCGCTTTTTTGATCGTCATCCGGCTAACAGAAAACTCTTCTACTAAGTCTGTTTGGTTTGGCAGAAGGCTGTCGACAGGATAGATTTTATTTTTTATTCGTTCTCTTAGGATATTTGCGATTTCTTCATATTTCGGCATACATGTTCACCTCCATCTGAGTATAACGAACTCTTCCGTTTTCTACAATCTTATTTTTCATTAAAAGAAGAAGGGCAGCGCAATTTTCCCATTGAAAATTGTGCTGCCCTTTCGCCTTGAAGCAGTGATGGATGGATAAGGCAATTTGTTAGACTAACAGATTGTCAGTTATGCATTATCCGTTGTATTCAAGGTAGTATTAAGCAATTAGATATCAACATCTACTTGCTTATCCATGATTTTCAAGAATGGATACCAGATTGCAGCTACAATCAAGAAGTCTACAACTTGTAAAAGCCCACCTAGCCAAGAGTTTGTTGCGAGCACACCGCTAGCGATGATTGGGACTGTCCATGGCACAGACACCCCAGTTGGTGCAGGAACAATTCCGGCAGCCATCACTAAATAATTAAGTGTCGTAACAACAAGTGGTGCTAATAGCCATGGAATGAAAATGGATGCGTTCAGTACGACCGGCAAACCGAAGATGACTGGTTCATTAACGTTAAACAAACCAGGTGCCAAAGCTAAACGACCGACATCTCGATATTGTTTCTTCTTAAGAAAGAACGCCATGATCAGAACAACTGCCAAGGTCATACCGGAGCCACCTAAGCCAACCGTGAAAGTTTCCATAAATGGTTTTGTAATAATGTGTGGTAATTCTTTTCCTGCTTGATAAGCTTCTAAATTATCGAGCATCAATGTGTTCCAAATTGGGTCCATTACTGAGTTAACAATGATTTGGCCGTGAAGACCAAAGAACCACAAGAATTGGACAAAGAACAAGGCAATCAAGGTTGCAGGTAAGCTGCTGCCTAGGCCTGTCAAAGGTTTTTGAATGATTTCATAAACAACATCATGCAGGTTTGTATTGAAGATACCAGTCATTCCTGCATTGATGAACAGGAAGACAGTTAATGTGATAACTGCTGGAATCAACGCTGCAAAGGATTTTGTTACTGCTGGGGGAACGCCATCAGGCATTTTGATTTGCCAGCCTTTTTTTGTGATGCGGCAGTAAATCTCCGCTGCGATAAATGCGGCAAACATACCGATAAACATTCCTTTGGCACCCAAACGATCAAGACTTAAGACACCGCTTACAGTTTCGCCGCTTTCAGTACTCATGAAGAAAGGTGTTAAGATCAGGAAGCTGGCAAAGGAAACTGCCCCGCCGAAAATCCCTTCTACATCATAAGATTTAGATAAATAATAGCCAATACCAAAAGTAACGAAGACAGTCATGATACTCATTGTTGCGTTTTGACCATTTCCAAATAGATTACCCAAATTTCCTTTTAACTCATCACTGAAAAATGGCAAGTTGTTGATAACCACAACGATAGAACCGAACATTGTTAGTGGAAATGAAAGCATAAATGCATCTCTTAAAACAGTTAAATAGCGATTTTGACCCAGCCAATTAGCCATAGGCATAATCTTTTCACCGAGCTTATCCATAAAGCCATTCATAATATCACCCCATTGATTATTTTTGTTGCAATCGATTACAAAAATAATATAGCATCTTTTCAAAATAATGTCTAGTCATTTTATTAAAAAGATTGATTTTTAGTGTTAGCTAGATTATTATGGAGTTGAAAAGAGAATGAAAGGATGGATGATTATGACAACATACAAATTTCCAAAAGGGTTTTGGTGGGGGTCTGCCGCTAGTGGTCCTCAAACAGAAGGGCGTATCGCCGGAGATGGCAAAGGAGATAGTATTTGGGATTACTGGTACGAGCAAGCATCGGATAAGTTCTTTGATCAGGTTGGACCGGAAAAAACATCTCAAGTGTACACAAAATATAAAGAAGATATTCAACTAATGAAAGAAACAGGACATAACAGCTTTAGAACATCGATTCAATGGAGTCGCTTGATTCCTAATGGAACCGGAGAAGTGAATCAAAAGGCCGTGGATTTTTATAACGACTATATCGATAGCCTCATTGAAGCGGGAATCGAACCATTCATGAATCTTTATCATTTTGATATGCCAATGCCTCTTCAAGAGCAAGGGGGCTGGTTAAACAGAAAAACAGTGGATGCCTATGTTGCATTTGCAAAAATCTGTTTTGACTTGTTTGGTGATCGTATCAAAAAATGGTTTACGCATAATGAACCAATCGTTCCAGTTGAAGGAGGGTACTTATATCAATTCCATTATCCAGAAGAAATCAACATGAAGCATGCGGTTCAAGTAGGGTATCATGAAGTGTTGTCTAACGCATTAGCAGTCAAAGCGTATCATGAGTTAAATCTTGATGGTGAAATAGGGATTATTTTAAACTTGACCCCAAGCTATCCACGAGATGAGAATAACCCGGCTGATGTGAAAGCTGCTGCAATTGCTGATGCTTTTTTCAACCGTTCATTCCTTGATCCTGCGGTTAAAGGTGAGTTTCCAGCAGAACTTGTGGAAATCGTGAAAGAACTGGACATGGTTCCTGCTATAGAAGAGGGTGACTTAGCACTTATCAAAGAAAACACGATCGACCTTTTAGGAATCAACTATTACCAACCGCGTCGAATCAAGGCGAAGGAATCTGCCATCGACCACACGCATGGTCCCATGCCGGATGATTATTTTGATAACTATGATATGCCAGGCAAGAAAATGAATCCTTATCGTGGATGGGAAATCTATGAGAAAGGGATTTATGATATCCTGACCAATGTACGAGAAAACTATGGCAATATTCCTTGTTATGTCTCTGAAAATGGGATGGGCGTTGAGGGGGAAGAACGCTATCGAAATGCGGAAGGCGCAATCGAAGATGATTACCGTATCGAGTTCGTGAAGGATCATTTGCGTTATGTACATCAAGCATTGGAAGAAGGTAGCGGATGTCTAGGCTATCACATGTGGACCTGCATGGATAACTGGTCATGGACCAACGCCTACAAAAATCGCTATGGCTTTATCGGTGTCGATCTTGATCAAGATGGCAAGCGAACAATCAAAAAATCCGGACACTGGTTCAAAGCGGTATCTGAAAATAATGGGTTTGACGATTAAAAATAACGAAAGAAAACTTTTTAGAGCATGGCTAAGCTGTGCTCTGTTTTTTTATGACTTTAGTTGGTTTCAATCGCTAAAGCGATTAGAACAAAAAAACATGCGTACTGCGTGTGGAAGAAGTAGCTTTAGCGATAAAACTCCTTTCGATATACTAGATAAAGGCTACCAACCGTTATCAAATCGAAAGAAGTTTTTTATGTCAAAAGACGACGAAAGTTTAGCACAAACTCGGTGGAATTGTAAGTATCATATTGTATTTACTTAGAATAATCGAATAAGAGTGAGGCTATACTCTGTAGGATATCTTAAGTTTAAAAATGTATATTCTTCATAAAATCGCTAATTTTTTTCAAAAAAATTAGTGAATAATGATATTTTTGTTTTTATAACATATGTTATTATTTATTAGTATAACTGTAAAAAATTAGTTATACGATTTTTGTACAGAAGAGGAGAAGGAGAACATGAAAAAGAAAAATTGGTTATTTGGTATGGCTTTGCTGACTTTTATGGCTTGTCAAAGTGGAGAACAGATATTTGCTGAGGAATCTGAAATCCTGGTCGAAGGTATAGTTGAAGAGGTTGGAAGCAACGATATAAAAGTAGTTTCAGAACATGCGTTAGGTGTGTCTGATAGTTCAGATTTTTCTGTTGAGCAAGTAAGGAAAATCCAAGACTATCAGAAAAAGTATAGGGAAATACGTAATAATGAAGTTGTCGATGAAAAGTTTGATATTGCTCCGATTATTGGTCCTGATCAATACACAACAGGAACGTTTAAACCATCAACATTAGAAAATGCAACTGCTTATATTAATTTACTAAGAGAAAGTACAGGGATGCCTCCAGTTTCAATATCACAGTCAAGAGTAAGCATCGCGCAACACGGAGCAGTTGGACTTGCCTCACTCCGAGTGATCGACCACTATATTGAAACGAATTACACAAAACCAGAAGGGATGACGGAGCAGTTTTGGCAAGAGGCTTCGAAGGGAGCACGGTCTAGCAATCTGGTCCGGAGTGTTCGTAGTCCAATTCATGGGGATTTAATTCCAACACTAAATGATTTTAGTGATATGTACATGTTTGATTATGGAAGTAATAACCAAACTGTCGGTCACAGGAGAATCATCCTAAATCCGTTATACAAAACAATCGGTTTTGGTTTTGCTCAACTGGAAGTCCCTGAAAAAAGAGAAGTGGAATATACAGGTACTCTTTATGCTCAAAGAGATAGTGGAAATACGGTATCAGATGATTCCATTACAACATGGCCAACCGAAACGATTTTTCCTGTACAAAATATGAGAAGATATAACAATACCCTTCGTTGGTCCGTAAGTTTCAATTCTATTGGATATGATTTTGATCAGAAGAATTTGAAGGTTACATTAACAAATAATAAAAGTGGACAGGAATGGAACTTTTCAAATGAACAAAAAGATGGCGAGTTTACTATTTCCACGAATAATTGGGGGTATGATACCGTTGTTTTTGCTCCGAATGGGATTAACTATGCTGAAGGTGATGAATATACGGTTAGAGTGGAAGGCTTAATCGGAAAGGTTAGTTCCTATGAATATACGACCAAGCTTTATGATTTAAATAAAGAATATAAAATCCCAATGGAAGATTTCAATTTTGATGAAAATTTCATTAAGATGCAACTAGGAGAGGAACGAAAAGTAACTGTGAGCTATGCACCAGATGATGCAGAATACACTGGGAAATTAGTTTGGAAAAGTTCTAATGCTAATTTAGTCAGTGTATCTCAAGATGGGATTCTTAAGGCAAAATCGGCTAATGGGCAAAGTGTCCCTATTACAGTTACAAGCGAGGATGGAAAGATAAGAAAAACCATCAAAGTTTCTGTTGCGACGGTTCAACTAGGAGCGACAAAAGAGAGTGCCCAGGAAATAGAGCCTGGTTTTGTAGCTGCTAATGGCCAATCTTCTCAAATTTATGTTAATCAAACAGGGTGGGTAAAATTCAAAGCAAATGAATCTGCGATGTATGGATTGGTAGGTGGAATTTTTGGAACCAACGTGGTCAATCAAAAATCAGAAATAAATTTCCATAATGGTTGGGAGAACCGTTCTTTGGGGTATAGTTCATTACAAAGAAAAACTTCAAGTTCAGGAACGGCATCATCCAATCTTCCTGTCTATTATGCTGCTGGAGACTATGTCTATCTGAAGCTTTCTACGAGTATAGATGGTGAACCATTCTATTTTAGTTTAACAAGAGATACAAACAATGCTCAACCTATTTATACAAAAAAGTAACAATTAAGGATAATTATAAAGCCTTGTTGAATCCTGGTAGTTCAACATTTTACTCGTATAAAGTTGATAGTTTTACAACAAAACCAAATGATATGCGGTATTCTTCTGATGACGAAGAGGTTGCTGAGATAGTTAGTAATGGTAATGGTTCCATTAAAGTTGTTGGGAAAAAAATAGGAAAAACCACCATTCACATAAGAGAAGTGAGCGGAAGCAATCAAGAAGATTCAGTGGAAGTTGAGGTATTTTCTTTAGGGCAGACACAAGAGTCTGCTATAGAAATTCAACCTGTGTTTGGCAACAAAGAGATTTTTGCTAATCAAACAGGATGGCTTAAATTTAGAGCACCTGAAACTGCAAAATATGCAGTACAAACTCTAATTTCGCAAGATACAATTACATCGAAGCACAGAATAGAAACTAACTTTTATAATGAAACACAATGGAGAGGGTATCATTATAGAGATTTTGCGATAGGGGGGAGAAGTTATACTAGCGGTGGTAATTTACCATTGAGTTATGAAAAAGATGATTATGTGTATGTGCATATCGCGAATCGGAAAGTCAATGCACCGTATTATCTAACTTTCAGCTATACGAAATAAACGACTGAAGCAGACAACTAAAATAGGGCATTCTAATTTTGAGAGCAGTTCATGCCCCAGTCTTTTTAGACTAAAATTGGAGCGTAACTTTTGACGGTCACAACTTTAGAGCGTAGTCTATTTCATAGAAGTATTTGTTCTGAATAAATTGGATGAAAAACTGATTTTAGGAGGAAACATAATGACAGACTATGCAAAAAAAGAAGCGAAATTATTAGAAAAAATTGGTAAGGAAATGTCGAAGTTAGATGATTCTCTAGCTAAAATGGAGGATACAGACAGCAAAATCAAACATTTCTATGAGCAGGAAAAAGCGTTACATGAAGTGAAATCGATTATTCGCAAGGAAAAGAAAATTGAAAAAGAAGAAGTGAAGGCGGAGGAGGAAGAAGTTGCCGGAGCGGAAGCATGGTTGAACCATGAAGACTCATTGGTAAAAGGAATCGCCCAGGAAATAGAAAAATTGGATGCGACCCTAAGTGGTATCAGTGAAGATGATAACAAAGTAAAAAGCTATTTAGAACAAAAAAAGGCTGTTCATGAAATAAAAGCTATTCTGAAAAAAGCCGATAAACTATAGGCTATAGCGCGAGAATACACGGTTCAATAGCAAAATCCCTGTTCCAATCGGAACAGGGATTTTATTATACTTCTTATAGGTAATATTTCTTCGCAACAGTCAAGTCATCGTTTAATTCATAAACAAGAGGTTGACCAGTTGGGATTTCAAGATCCATGATATCATCATCAGAAATGCCTTCAATGTGTTTAGCTAATGCGCGTAAAGAGTTACCGTGCGCTGCAACTAAAACAGTTTTATTATCTAACAAAGCAGGAGCGATTTCATCTTGCCAGAAAGGCAGTGCACGTTCCAATGTAACTTTCAGGTTCTCGCCACCAGGGACGTCGCGTTTATCAAGCATTGCATAACGACGATCGTTCGCTGCTGATTCAGGATCAGTTGCTTCCAATAGTGGAGGAAGAGTGTCATAAGAACGACGCCAAATATGCACTTGGTCATCGCCGTATTTGTCAGCTGTTTCCTTTTTGTTCAATCCTTGTAATTTACCATAATGACGTTCGTTTAAGCGCCATGATTTCACTTGTGGTACCCATAATTGATCTGAGTTTTCTAAAAGCAGGTTACAAGTTTTGATTGCGCGTTTCAAAACAGATGTGTACGCAATATCAAATTCGATTCCAGCTTCTTTGATTTTACGTCCGCCTTCGATGGCTTCTTCGATACCTTCTGGTGCTAAATCTACATCAACCCATCCAGTAAATTGGTTTAATGCATTCCATTCACTTAGTCCGTGACGAGAAAAAACTAATTTTGGCATGATAAGTCTCCTTTGTATATAGTTTCTGAAAATTTCATTCCTCGTTTATTGTACAATGTTTCCATGGCAATTTCCAATGAAAATTCATGAAACAGAAGAATTTAAGGAAAAAAGAAAAGAAAAATCTAGATTTACTTTAATATGCGCCCTCTACACAGGACATTGAAACATAAAACGTCTCGTGTAGAGGGCGTTTTGTATGTCTGGAAGAAAAATGAAGCTAAGTGTGGAAGGATGGCTCATATTTGTCGAAAAGTATTTAAAGAATGAAACGACAATTAAATGTGAAAGTAAAAAAATTAACGATACAGCGGTATCTGGATATTCGGCAAATTAGTTATAATATTTTTGTCATTAATTTATATTATTTAGATTGAAACACTTGCCAAAAAGATACCTAAAAGATATTATTAATATTCATTAAGTTTTGTTTTTCTTACTAAAATTATTGTATTTAACTTTAATAGTGTGTAAGGGAATAAGTTGAAAGCGCATTCTCTGTTATGAGTGATGATTTCAAAACGAAAATACTTAATGAACTAATTATAGAGAGAATGGACGTATTGTAAGAAAGGGGAGAACGGATTTGAATGTTCAAAATAATCAAGAAATTAATGGTGTTGCTGTTGTGGGGGTAGGATTCGTAGGAATTGCTACGGCATTAACGTATGCTGTAAATGGGTTTAATGTAGTCGGTGTTGAAATCGACCAAGAGAAAGTAGATAGACTGAATAATGGTGAACCAGTAAGTCATGAGCCTGGAATTGAGGAGACACTTCAAACGTTAGAAAAGGGAAAGCTGACATTCACTACTTGCTATGAAGAGGGACTAAGAAACGCAGAAGTTGTTTTTCTATGTGTAAATACGCCCAACGGAGTGGATGGTAGTTGTAATCCAAGGTACTTATATGAATCGATGGAGGCAATTATTCAACATGCTCAGCCGAAGACGATTATTGTAGTCAAGTCTACGACCCCATCACATGTTTATAAAGAGATTCGAAAGATGGTAGAGACGACAGAGTTACGATTAGCAAGTATGCCGGAGTTCTTACGTGAAGGACAGGCATTGTCAGATAGTCTGACTCCTGATCTTGTTCTGATAGGAGTGGATGATAGTAAAACAGAGCGTCGTTTAGTTGAGATGAATCGTTTTTTTGGTCATGATAAGATAATCACGATGCGACCTGAGTCGGCTCAAATCATGAAGTACGCGAATAATGCTCATGGTGCAATGAGAATAGTTTTCATAAACGCTATTGCTGATATGTGCGAAAAGTATGGTGCAGACATCAATGAAGTTGTCAAAGGTCTTCCCTATAGTAAAACAATAAATGACTATCCTTTTTATCCGGGTGTTGGGTATGGTGGTCCTTGTTTTTCAAAAGATGTAGAAGCATTGGCAAATATGGCAGATGTACAGGATACTAATAATTTATTTGCAGAATTACACAGACTCAATAATGAGAGACCAAACCGAATTTTAGCCCAGATGAAAAAAGCCTTAGGAGGTTGTTTTGAAGGATTAACTATAGCAGTGTTAGGTCTATCTTTTAAACCTAATACGGATGATCAAAGAGGAGCTCCTGCGAAAGCAATCAGCAAGATACTTCTTGAAGAGGGAGCAACTATCGTTAGCTATGATCCTGTTGTAAAACAAATCGACGATGCTGAAATCAATGGTCATATTCGCTATAAGCAAGCTAAGACAATTGAACAGGCTATTGCCGATGCAGATGTGATCATATCTTTGATTGAATGGCCACATATTACTGAGTACGATTTTCAGAATGCTAATCCTGAGAGAGAGGTTTTGTTTGCGGATTTTCGTAACCAGTTTTCTTCAAGCGACATAAGATCACGTGGATATGCCTATTTTGGTATCGGTCAGGATAACACTGATTTTGAAGTGGCACAGCTGGAGGAGAAAGTGAATGTCTGAACAAGCTGATATTGTAGTATTGCTTCCATTTATTGCTGCTTTTTTAGTTTTAGTTGTGGCGGTGTATGCCAAATTTATCTTTAGAAAAACATATGACAAACCGGTTGATGAAAAAAAACAAAACTGGGTTATCGATTTTGAACCTATGGATGATTCAAAAGTTGAAAGTTTAGCAGTTTTTCTGACAGGAACAGTTGTAGCTGTCATCGTTACATTGAGTACAATAATAGGCTGGATTATTCTTGAAGCGTATCTGACGGACATACACGGATGGCATGTTTATCGTATTTTTTATATAGCAGCAGGAATTTTCTTTTTAGGTCAAATGTTGTTGTCTTCTTTTTGTAAACCAGTAAAGGGGCAAGCAAACGGCTTATTGAAATTGCACGTCTTGATACCAGTGTTTAATGAAGATGAGAACTCTTTGAAGAATTGTCTTGAATCTTGCTTGAGTCAAGGTCTTGTTCCGAGTGGAATACATGTTGTCGATGACTGCTCTACTGAAAGTGATTATTCAGAGGTGAAAGAATGGTTTCTTCCTACTGCAAAAGAACATGGGGTGATGGCTACCTGGGACCGGCTTCCACAAAACGGAGGAAAGAGAATTGCTCAAATAAAGGGATTCAAAAATGTTCCGGAAGATCCTTATGTGATTATTGTGACCACGGATTCTGATAGTATTTTAGATCCAAAAATGCTTGAAGAAGGTATCAAGCCATTCAATGATTCTAAAGTATCTTCTGTGGCGGGATTGATGATTGCCAAAAATGTCCAGAATAGCTGGTTGACAAGAATGTATGATTTGATTATGGTTTGTCAACAATTGATCGGTCGTGGCGCCGTGTCTCTGTTTGGGAATGTGCTTGTGAATAGTGGTCCTTCTGCGTTTTACCGCTATGATGTGGTGAAGAATGCAATAAATAACCAATACCATTATGAAGAATTTTTAAAACAGGAGGTTCGTTGTTCAGATGATTCATATTTGACACTCTGTGCTTTGTTAATGGGGCATACTGTTTTTCAACCAAGCGCAATCGTACTATCTGACATGCCTACTAAACTAAGCCACCATATTCGACAACAGCTACGTTGGGAACGAGGGTCTACTGTTCGTGGCATTTGGAGATTGAAATATTTGTTAGACCAAAAACATACAATTCCGGGTTTTTTAAGACAGTTGCTGGGTTGGATATCTTTTTGGACCATATTCACCATTGCAATCATTGTTATTACGAATTGTATCGCTAACAATGATTGGGTGCAATTGCTTTTGATGACCCAGATAGCTTTTGCGCTTTCTATCGGGTACTACACACGGTATTTGCATGTAAAGAGACTTGATATACGAAATAACTGGACAGGGTATCTATTGACACCAATCGCAACCTTGTGGGCAAGTATTGTTTTAAAAATAGTCAGGCTATATGCCACATTCACTTGTCATAAGATTACACATTGGGGGACGAGAACCAATATTGAGGATATTGATTGAGGACTTAAGTATAGAGGTTAATCGTTGCGAGTTGTTTTTAGTCATTTACAGTTTTAGATGAAGAAAAGTTTGAGCGTGGCTTTCATTCCGCGCTCAAACTTTTTTAGGTATTTCATTATTCAAAGGTTGCTACTTCAGCTTCAGATAAATTGATGTACTTGTAACAGGTACCCAGAGAAACATTGCATTTTGCAGCTATTGCTTGAACGGTTTCCTGTTTCTCGTAATACATTTTACGTATTTTGAGGACAGTCTTCTTGTTCGTCTTGGGACGTCCGCCAATTTTGCCTTTTTTGCGAGCATTTGTCAGTCCGACAAGTGTCCGCTCTTTAAGTAGTTCGCACTCCATCCGAGCGAGATCATCCATTAATCGAAAGTAGATAGATCCTTCTTTTCCACGAGTGTCTATATTTTCTTCCAGACTGACAAGATGAATGGTGTTTGTTTCGAATAATTGCGTTAATTCTGTCAGCTGTCTTGTTGATTTACCTAGATAGTTTAAACGGCAAATTACCAGTGTATCGTTTGTTTCCAGATCAGCAACTACTGAATCCAATAACGAGGCACAGGCTCTGTCGCCGGAGAGCTCGAAAGTCTCCTGATAGATTTTGTCACAGCCGTATTTTGATAAGAGAGAAAGCTGTGCATCTAAATCATTTTCGTTGATTGTTGTTCGTGCATAACCGATTAAATTCATTGCGTCTTTCTCCTATAGATTTATTTGCCATATAAATCCTGTTAAAAGAAGTACCATCCCTTATTATAAAGAAAGGAGCAACAATGTAGGACTGCCTCTCTAATAGAATTTATAGGTAGGAACATGATTAAATAAGCACGAAAGAAAACGATTGCTGCAGCTATTTGCTAAAGACAATAACTGTTTTTTTCTTATAATGCACTATTCAATGCGATTCATAGTGTAAATGACAATGCTCCTAAATGAAACTATTCTGCCATTGGATTATGGATGGTTCGTGGGCCAGTTTCGCTTCCGATAATCACCGTAGAAACCACTTGTAAAAATAATCCGTGTTCTACTACACCTACCAGTTGGTCCAGATAATTGCCTAGTGCAATCGGGTCCTCTATAACATCCATTTGAAGATCAATAATATGATGGCCGCCATCCGTCACAAGGATCGACTGTTCTTCTGTCATACGAAGCGTTGGTTTAAAACCTTTTTCTGCAAAAATGCGCATGAGCTGCTGGCTACCATAAGGAATGACTTCCACAGGTAATGGAAAAGCACCCAATTTTTCTACTTGCTTCGACTCGTCAACGATCCAAATGTTCTTTTTAGAATAGGTAGCAACGATTTTCTCAAAAAGTAATGCTGCACCGCCGCCTTTTATTCCGTGGAAATCAGCACTGACTTCATCTGCTCCATCAATTGTGATGTCTACATAAGGAACCTCGTCGATACTTTTTAAAGGGATTCCCAATTCTAATGCTTGCTTCTCAGTCGCTTTGGATGTGGTAACCCCGATGATTTCAAGGTTTTCTTCCTTCACTCTGCGTCCAATTTCATCCACCATATACTTTGCGGTCGATCCAGTACCAAGTCCAACGGTCATCCCGTTTTTAACGTAAGTTGCTGCCTCAATGCCAGCCATTTGCTTAAGATTCATTTCAGTGCCTGCTCCTTTCGTTTTATCAAAATAATTGTACCGTTTATCATAGGGAAAAGATAGAACGATTTCATAAATGAAGTAAATTTTAATCAAAAAAAAGAAGGTAAAAAAACATGTTAAAAAAGCGCGAGAAAAGGTTGACAGAGTAGAGCTATCGTGATATCCTTGCAAAGGTGCTTTATGTACAGGTCTCTCGCTGAGACGTGCTGACTGTCTATCAAAGCATATTTGATAAAGGATGCATGAATGCATTATTTTTTATCGCGAAAAAAGACCCACCTGGATGTGTGGGACTAGAAGCGAATTGAGGAAGGAGGAAAACAAGGAATGCCTACAATTAACCAATTAGTACGTAAGCCTCGTAAATCGAAGATAGAGAAATCTACTTCACCAGCATTGAATAAAGGATATAACAGCTTTAAGAAAGCTCAAACAAATGTGAACTCTCCGCAAAAACGTGGGGTATGTACACGTGTGGGAACAATGACACCTAAAAAACCGAACTCAGCTTTGCGTAAATATGCACGTGTTCGTTTGTCAAACCTGATTGAAGTAACAGCTTATATCCCAGGGATCGGCCATAACTTGCAAGAGCATAGTGTTGTCTTGCTACGTGGTGGACGTGTAAAGGATTTACCAGGAGTACGTTACCATATCGTTCGTGGTGCGCTTGATACAGCCGGTGTTACTGACCGTAAACAAAGCCGCTCTAAATATGGTACTAAACGACCTAAAGCTGCTAATTAATTTGACATTAACTAACATAAAAAGAATATAGTTCGGAAGGAGGAGTTACGGATGCCTCGTAAAGGTCCTGTTGCAAAACGTGATGTTTTACCAGATCCAATTTATAACTCAAAATTAGTAACTCGCTTAATCAACCGTGTAATGGTTGATGGAAAACGCGGGATTGCTGCTAATATCATCTATAATTCATTTGATATCATCAAAGAATCTACAGGTAACGATCCATTGGAAGTGTTTGAACAAGCAATGAAGAACGTTATGCCTGTTCTTGAAGTAAAAGCTCGCCGTGTTGGGGGTTCTAACTATCAAGTACCAGTTGAAGTTCGTCCAGAACGTCGTACAACTTTAGGTCTTCGTTGGGTGGTTAACTACGCACGTCTGCGTGGTGAACACACAATGGAACAACGTCTTGCGAAAGAATTGATGGATGCTGCTAATAACACTGGCGCTTCAGTTAAAAAACGTGAAGACACACATAAAATGGCTGATGCCAACCGTGCGTTTGCACATTATCGCTGGTAAGATCCTCTCTGCGTACCAAGTTAAAATACGTATGACAGAACAGTTGTTTACCATTGATTTTAATAAAGAGAGGAGATACAAGCTGAGATGGCAAGAGAATTTTCACTGGAAAAAACTCGTAATATAGGAATCATGGCTCACGTTGATGCTGGTAAAACAACAACAACAGAGCGTATCCTTTACTATACTGGTAAAATCCATAAAATCGGTGAAACGCATGAAGGTGCGTCACAGATGGACTGGATGGAACAGGAACAAGAACGTGGTATCACAATCACGTCAGCTGCAACAACAGCAGAGTGGAATGGCTTCCGTGTAAACATCATCGATACACCAGGACACGTGGACTTCACAATTGAAGTACAGCGTTCATTGCGTGTATTGGATGGAGCGGTAACTGTTCTTGACTCACAATCAGGTGTTGAGCCTCAAACGGAAACAGTTTGGCGTCAGGCTACTGAATATAAAGTTCCACGTATCGTATTCTGTAACAAAATGGATAAGATCGGTGCGGACTTCCTATACTCAGTAAACTCATTGCACGACCGTTTACAAGCGAATGCTCACCCAATTCAATTACCAATCGGTGCTGAAGAAGATTTCACTGGAATTATTGACTTAGTTAAAATGAAAGCTGAAATCTACACTAACGATTTGGGAACAGACATTCAAGAAACTGACATTCCAGAAGATTACATGGAGTTAGCTACTGAATGGCGCGAAAAATTAGTCGAAGCTGTTGCTGAAACAGATGAAGACTTAATGATGAAATATCTTGAAGGCGAAGAAATTACTCAAGATGAGTTGAAAGCGGGTATCCGTGCAGCAACTATCAGAGTTGAATTCTTCCCAGTATTAGCTGGTTCAGCCTTCAAAAACAAAGGTGTTCAATTAATGCTTGATGCAGTACTTGATTATCTGCCATCACCACTTGATATCGATGCTATTAAAGGTGTTGATGTTAAGACTGACGAAGAAACAACTCGTCCGGCTGATGACAATGGTCCATTTGCTTCATTAGCATTTAAAGTTATGACTGACCCATTCGTAGGTCGTCTGACATTCTTCCGTGTATACTCTGGTGTCCTTGAAAGTGGTTCATATGTATTGAACGCTTCTAAAGACAAAAAAGAGCGTATCGGTCGTATCCTGCAAATGCATGCGAACACACGTAAGGAAATTGATAAAGTATTTTCAGGGGATATCGCAGCAGCGGTTGGTCTTAAAGATACGACAACAGGAGATACACTGTGTGCGTTAGATGCGCCGGTTATCCTTGAGTCAATCGAATTCCCAGAACCAGTTATCCAGGTTGCTGTTGAGCCTAAATCAAAAGCTGACCAAGATAAAATGGGTGTGGCTCTGCAAAAACTTGCAGAAGAGGATCCGTCATTCCGTGTTGAAACAAACGTTGAAACAGGTGAAACAGTTATCTCAGGTATGGGAGAACTTCACTTGGACGTATTGGTAGACAGAATGAGACGTGAATTCAAAGTTGAAGCAAACGTTGGTGCGCCTCAAGTATCTTATCGTGAAACATTCCGTGCGCCTCTTACTCAAGCTGAAGGTAAATTTGTCCGTCAGTCTGGTGGTAAAGGTCAATACGGTCACGTATGGGTTGAATTTACACCGAACGAAGAAGGAAAAGGCTTCGAGTTCGAAAACGCAATTGTCGGTGGTGTGGTTCCTCGTGAATACATCCCAGCAGTTGAAAAAGGATTGGCAGAATCAATGAATAACGGTGTTCTTGCCGGCTATCCATTGGTTGATATCAAAGCGAAACTTTATGATGGTTCTTACCATGATGTCGATTCCAATGAAACTGCCTTCCGTGTAGCTGCTTCTATGGCACTTCGTGCTGCAGCTAAGAAAGCAAACCCTGTAATTTTGGAACCAATGATGAAAGTAACAGTTACTGTACCAGAAGATTACTTAGGTGATATCATGGGACACGTAACAAGTCGTCGTGGACGCGTTGAAGGTATGGAAGCTCATGGTAACTCACAAATCGTTAATGCGATTGTTCCATTGGCTGAAATGTTCGGATATGCAACAACATTACGTTCAGCAACACAAGGGCGCGGAACATTCATGATGGTATTTGACCACTATGAAGACGTACCTAAGTCTATCCAAGAAGAAATCATCAAGAAAAATGGCGGAAAATCAGAATAATTGTTGAGGTAATGACCGAGACAACAGCTTGAAAATAGCTGTATATTCAATTTTCTTAAAGGGTCTATTTTTAGACTAGGCTTTTTTCAAGATTTCAGGTAGAATAAATAAAGATGATCAGTCGGTCGTTGAACCGTCTATCAGATAAAAAAATAATCAATTGATTTTAGGAGGAACATTTTAAAATGGCTAAAGAAAAATTTGACCGTTCTAAACCCCATGTAAACATTGGTACTATCGGACACGTTGACCATGGTAAAACTACATTAACTGCTGCAATTGCAACTGTACTAGCTAAAGCTGGTGGCGGAGAAGCTGCAAGCTACGCTGATATCGATAACGCTCCTGAAGAAAAAGAACGTGGTATCACAATCAACACGTCTCACATCGAGTACGAAACAGACGCACGTCACTATGCGCACGTTGACTGCCCAGGACACGCGGACTACGTTAAGAACATGATCACTGGTGCTGCACAAATGGACGGAGCTATCTTAGTAGTATCTGCTGCTGATGGCCCTATGCCTCAAACACGTGAGCACATCCTGTTATCTCGTAACGTTGGTGTACCATACATCGTTGTTTTCTTAAACAAAATGGATATGGTTGACGACGAAGAGTTGCTTGAATTGGTAGAAATGGAAGTTCGTGACCTATTGTCAGAATACGACTTCCCAGGTGATGACACTCCAGTTATCGCTGGTTCTGCTTTGAAAGCTCTTGAAGGCGATGCTTCTTATGAAGAAAAAATTCTTGAATTGATGGCTGCAGTTGATGAGTATATCCCAACTCCAGAACGTGATACTGACAAACCATTCATGATGCCAGTTGAGGATGTATTCTCAATCACTGGTCGTGGAACTGTTGCAACTGGACGTGTTGAACGTGGACAAGTTCGTGTTGGTGACGAAATCGAAATCGTTGGTATTCAAGAAGAAACTTCTAAAACAACTGTTACAGGTGTTGAAATGTTCCGTAAATTGTTGGATTACGCTGAAGCGGGAGACAACATCGGTGCGTTACTACGTGGTGTAGCACGTGAAGATATCGAACGTGGACAAGTATTGGCTAAACCAGCTTCAATCACTCCACATACTAAATTTAAAGCAGAAGTTTACGTATTATCAAAAGAAGAAGGCGGACGTCACACTCCTTTCTTCACTAACTACCGTCCTCAGTTCTACTTCCGTACAACTGACGTAACTGGTGTAGTTGAATTACCAGAAGGAACTGAAATGGTAATGCCTGGTGATAACGTAGCTATGGACGTTGAACTAATCCACCCAATCGCGATCGAAGACGGAACTCGTTTCTCTATTCGTGAAGGCGGACGTACTGTTGGTTCAGGCGTTGTTTCTGAAATCGTTAAATAATTCGTTTAACATAAAGTAATAATCCGGCTTGGAAAAGCTGGTGTACTCGGACGTAAGACCGCAGAGAATTTCTCTGTGGTCTTTTTTTATTTATTTTTGATTACTTTATGTTTGAAATAATTACATATGAATGATATAGTTTCTGTGTAAGAAATAAATTGAATTGGAGGTATCTTATGAAGAAGTTCATTTGGATGGTCGTTTCTTTGGTTGTGGTTATTTTTGGGTTATTCGCTATTCATGATTCAGCAGATGCTGCATCAAATGGGATTATTGTCTCTGAATCAGTTATAGGGGAATCTGGAGCGGATCAACACCTATTGGTTGGGAAAGATATCAAAGTTTCTTGCTTGATTTCAAGAAAAGGTTACTGGGGATGGGCATTTATTAATGCGCATACAGAGATACTTGAAGGAAAGGAATTAGTTTCGGAGACGCAAACGATTGTGAGGGTAAAAAACAGACATACAAATAAAGTTTTATTCGAAACTAAAGGCGGACAACTGGGCTGGAGTGTGCACACCTATGTTTCTCGCTACTTTTATGATACACCAGAGAACCCAGATGATTACTATGTGGAAACTGTTCACAAAATACAGGTAAAAGACACAAAGAAATGGTATCTTTTTGTGCAAAAAAAAGATTTATTGTACAGTAAAAACTATTTCTATTGGAATATCGGTGCATTTATGTAAGCTGAAGCTATTACAAAAACTATTGCACAAAGAAACCGAAGGGCTGTTGAACATTTCATGTCTCTTCGGTTTCTTTGTGTTTGATGGGTATAAGATAGATAGGCTTGGCTTATAAGGGCTGATTCGCTTTGATGATCCTATCCAGTTTCCGATAGGTTCTAATACTTAAACCAACAATAATTGCTACGAGACAGGAGTAAATAGTGAAAACGGCTATCCATATGATGCTACTGGAATTATCTCGAAATGTATTTGAGAGAGAAAAGAAAATAATCAAAAGCGGGAGGAGAATAATCCACTGGGAGCGCATAACCTTTTTAGCCATCTCGGCGCGCGAGGCAGCATCGTTAAAAATCGCATTTTCATCTTTATTCTCTGATTTCTTTTTCCGGAAATAATACCAGTTATTTAGTTTATGGAAGTATTCCCAACCGCAGTCCTCAAATAGTTGAAAATAGTCCTCATCTACCTGATCGTTCTCGATGAAATCTAATTGATAAATATATTCTTCTGGCTCGCATTTTTCGAAGACGTAAGACCAACCTAATTTTTTTGCACCAACCATTTTCCAACCGGAGCGATGCTGATCGGCTAAAAAACGCTCTTCTTCTAAATAATCTGCAAGTCCGAAATATTTAACTACCTCTTTTTTCATGTAAATTTCTCCCCAATACTATTTTTATATAATCGCTTGATTCTTCTTATTTCTATAGAAAGTATCTCCTTGCCCAAATCAGTGATGAGATAGAACTTTCTCCGATTTTCTTCTTTTGTTACAGTAATCAATCCGTCTTTCTCCATCTTGCTCAAGCTGCCATACATTGTACCTGCACTGATTGTGATCTCTTGGTTTGTTAGTTCTTTGACGAGTTGTATGATTCCGTATCCATGATTTTCATCTTGAAGACAATAAAGAATGTAAAATCCAGTCTCTGTCATGGGAATGTAGATTCTTCTTAAATTCTCTTCTATCATAAAATAGCTCCTTATGTGTTCTTTTAGTTACCTTGCACCTCTTTGTATCGAAGCTCGATATATCGTGACTCAATATTACTTTGAAATCAAAACTTTGTCAATAGGGAATCGAAAGAAAGGATTGCTTTCTTTGGCGAAAACCCGTAGGATAAATGGTGTAATAAAAACAAAGGGGAGAAAAAAGTGATGAAAATGAAACAAAGAAATTGGTTATTAGGGTTAATGTTACTTGTTGTATGTTTGATGGTAGCAGCTTGTTCTTCTGGTGGATCAACATCATCTAAGAAGGAAAAAAAGGATGATGGATTATCAACAACGGTGTTTGAAGCGGATCTTGATGGGGTTATTACTGAAATGACTTATACACATAAAGGTGATAAGGTAGTGAAGCAAGAAAGTCATTCCGTTTTGAAATATGAAACATTGGGGATTGAATCGAAAGAAGAAGCAGAAGAAATGTTCTCGTTTGTAAAAGATGAATACGATATTGAGGGTGTCACCTATAAATCTGAGTTCAGTGATACTGAAATGACTGAGGATGTAACAGTTGACTATGAAAAGGCTGATATTCAAGAAGTGATGACACTTATGGGGACAATCAATGATCAAGAAGATGAGAATCAGAAAGTGAAATACATCAGTATGAAACAATCAAAGGAATTGTTGCTGGAACAAGGGTTTAAAGAAAAGAAAGAATAGTATAGAAGAAAAAGGCTGTATTACAAGCAGAGGGAGAATGAAACGCTATTCAATCCCGTTCCCTTTTTCTATCTAAAATTGAATAAACAGCGGGACAGAAGTAGCTAATTGATTGAAGCTAACTTTCTATCCCGTCTTTTTTATTATGAAAATCGATTACCGAGTAAGGGAGGTTGCCCTTTGTTAAGAATGATTTGCGAATCAAATGATCTCTTAATAAAAGAATGAATATTTAATGGTAGAACGAGAAAAAAATATGCAAAAATCTCTATATTTTGAAAAAACTTTCATCGCATGAAAGACTGTGAAAATAATCGTGAAAAGTCTGAAAAAAGCCTTGCTATTCACGTATTTCTATAATATAATCATAAAGGTGCTGTTTACAGAAGTGTAAACGCACTGGTAATTCTAAAAAAGAATTTACCGGCTAGGAAACGAGAGGTTGCGACACGCCCGGACGCTTTGCCATGGACGAGCGTGACGGAGATTTTCGTGGAGCCATGTCTACTTTTCAAAATAGGCGAAGGAGGGAAAAAAATGGCAAAACAAAAAATTCGTATCCGTTTAAAAGCGTATGAACATCGTATTTTAGATCAATCTGCGGATAAAATTGTGGAGACTGCAAAAAGAACTGGAGCTGGCGTATCAGGTCCGATTCCATTGCCAACAGAGCGCTCATTGTACACAGTTATCCGTGCGACACATAAATACAAAGATTCACGCGAACAATTCGAAATGCGTACGCACAAGCGTCTGATTGACATTGTGAACCCAACACCAAAAACAGTTGATGCTTTGATGAAGCTTGACTTACCATCTGGTGTGAATATTGAAATCAAACTATAATAAAAAAATCAAGATGATGGAGGTGTACTCATGACCAAAGGAATCTTAGGGAAAAAAGTTGGAATGACGCAGATCTTTACTGAGTCAGGTGAATTGATCCCAGTAACAGTTGTAGAAGCTACTCCAAACGTAGTACTACAAGTGAAAACTGTCGGAACAGACGGCTACGAAGCGATTCAAGTCGGGTACCAAGACAAACGTGAAGTATTAGCGAACAAACCAGCGAAAGGTCATGTTGCAAAAGCAAACACGGCTCCTAAGCGCTTCATTAAGGAATTCAAAGATGTTGAGCTAGGAGAATATAAAGTTGGAGAAGAAATTACTGTAGGTATTTTCCAAGCAGGTGACATCGTTGATGTTACGGGTACTACGAAAGGTAAAGGATTCCAAGGGGTTATCAAACGTCACGGCCAAAGCCGCGGACCAATGTCCCACGGTTCTCGTTACCATCGTCGTCCTGGGTCAATGGGTCCAGTTGCACCTAACCGTGTATTTAAAAATAAAAAGCTTGCCGGCCGTATGGGTGGTAACCGCGTAACGATTCAAAACCTTGAGATCGTTCGTGTAGATGCAGAGAAGAACGTTATCCTAATTAAAGGAAACATTCCTGGATCTAAAAAATCATTAATTACAATTAAATCAGCTGTGAAAGCTAAATAATCATTAGGAAAGGAGGAACTAAGGAATGCCGAATGTAGCATTATTCAAACAAGATGGAACTCAAAATGGTGAAATCACTTTAAATGAAGAAATCTTCGGAATTGAGCCGAATGAAAGTGTTGTCTACGATGCAATCATCATGCAACGCGCTTCATTAAGACAAGGAACACATGCTGTGAAAAACCGCAGTGCTGTTCGCGGCGGTGGTCGTAAACCATGGCGTCAAAAAGGAACAGGTCGTGCCCGTCAAGGGTCAATCCGTTCACCACAATGGCGTGGAGGTGGCGTAGTTTTCGGACCAACACCACGTTCTTACAGCTACAAACTTCCTAAAAAAGTTCGTCGTTTAGCAATGAAATCTGTATTGTCAGAAAAAGTTGCTGAAAACAACTTGGTAGCAATCGAAGCATTGAACTTCGACGCACCAAAAACAAAAGAATTCAAACAAGTTCTTGCTAACTTGTCTATCGATACAAAAGTATTGGTGGTAGTAGAGCCGGAGAATGACTTTGCAGCATTATCAGCTCGTAACCTATCAAACGTAACTGTTGTTACTTCAAACAACATCAGCGTTCTGGATATCGTTTCAGGTCAAAAAATGTTAGCAACGCAAACTGCTCTTACTCAACTTGAGGAGGTGCTTGCATAATGAACTTACTAGACGTAATCAAACGCCCAGTGATCACTGAGAAATCAATGCTTGCTATGGATGACAAAAAATATACGTTTGAAGTAGATGTTCGTGCGAATAAAACTTTAGTGAAACAAGCTGTTGAAGCTGCGTTTGACGTAAAAGTGAAAAACGTGAACATCATCAACGTACGTCCTAAATTCAAACGCATGGGCAAATATGCAGGATATACTAAGAAACGTCGCAAAGCTGTTGTGACGTTGACTGAACAATCCAAAGAAATCCAAATTTTCGAAGCTGCTGAATAATCAGTAGAATCATGAAATACTGATCAAAGTAAAGTAGGAGGGAAACAAGACGTGGCGATTAAAAAGTACAAACCTACCACAAATGGCCGTCGTAATATGACAAGTTCTGATTTCGCTGAAATCACAACTTCGACACCAGAAAAAACGTTATTACAGCCATTAAAAAATAATGCCGGTCGTAACAACCACGGTCGTATTACTGTACGTCACCAAGGTGGCGGACATAAACGTCAATACCGTGTAATCGACTTCAAACGTAACAAAGACAACGTTATTGCAACTGTTCGTACGATCGAATACGATCCAAACCGTTCAGCGAATATTGCGTTAGTACATTATGAAGATGGAGTGAAAGCTTACATCTTAGCACCAAAAGGATTAGAAGTTGGCATGAAGCTAGTTTCAGGTCCTGAATCAGATATTAAAATTGGTAACAGCCTGCCATTGGCAAACATCCCAGTGGGTACTGTTGTCCACAATATCGAAATGAAACCAGGTAAAGGCGGACAATTGATCCGTTCAGCTGGTACAAGTGCTCAAGTACTTGGTAAAGAAGGCAAATACGTATTGATCCGCTTGAACTCAGGCGAAGTTCGTATGATTCTGGCTGCATGCCGTGCAACTATCGGTTCTGTAGGTAACGAACAACACGAATTGATCAACATCGGTAAAGCCGGTCGTTCTCGTTGGATGCGTAAACGTCCAACTGTACGTGGTAGCGTAATGAACCCTAACGATCACCCACACGGTGGTGGTGAAGGTAAAACTCCAATCGGACGTAAAGCTCCAGTATCACCTTGGGGTCAACCAGCATTGGGTTACAAAACACGTAACAAAAAAGCAAAATCCGACAAACTTATCGTTCGTCGTCGTACTAAATAATTTGTGTAAATTTTGTTTGTTAAACAGAATTTACACACTTGACCATGTGTCGCACATTTTGAGAGGAGGTTCACCATGGGTCGTAGTTTAAAGAAAGGGCCTTTCGCTGATGATCATCTGATGAAGAAAGTGGAAGCTCAACAAGGCGCTGAAAAGAAAAAAGTAATCAAAACTTGGTCTCGTCGTTCTACAATCTTCCCAAATTTTGTAGGATTTACAATTGCTGTATATGATGGACGTAAGCACGTTCCAGTATACATCCAAGAAGACATGGTAGGACATAAATTAGGTGAATTCGCACCAACTAGAACTTATCGTGGGCATGCTGCCGATGATAAGAAGACTAGACGTTAATACTGAGGGAGGGAAATAACAACATGGCAGAACAAATCACATCAGCTAAAGCAACTGCAAAAACAGTTCGCACTTCTCCTCGTAAAGCACGTTTAGTAATTGATCTTATCAGAGGGAAAAGCGTTGGCGATGCAATTTCAGTTTTGAAATTCATGCCAAACAAATCTGCTGGAATCATTGAAAAAGTTTTAATGTCAGCAGTTGCTAACGCAGAAAACAACTATGACTTAGATGTTGAAAACTTGGTTGTATCTGAAGCTTTTGTTAACGAAGGACCAACTATGAAACGGTTCCGTCCACGTGCCAAAGGTTCAGCATCACCAATCAACAAACGTACAAGCCATATTACAGTAGTAGTAGCAGAAAAATAATTGAGGCGGACTATTACTCTTAGTGTTTTGAAACCTAGAAGTAATAGACACCAAACCTCATACTGGACTTCTTTCAATAGAAGGAAATGCCAACAATGAAGAGGCGGACCACTAGCTCTTAGTACTTTAGTACTTAGAGATAATGGATACCGGACCTCGAAATGAAGTTTTTTCCTTCAATGGAAAAAACGTCAAAAGATAAGAGGAGGGACAATCAGTGGGTCAAAAAGTACATCCAATTGGAATGCGTGTAGGCATCATCCGCGACTGGGATGCAAAATGGTATGCTGAAAAAGAGTATGCTGAATTCTTGCACGAAGATTTGAGAATCCGTAAATTCATCGCCAAAAAACTAGCTGATGCCGCTGTGTCTACAATTGAGATTGAGCGCGCTGCAAACCGTGTGAATATTTCAATCCACACAGCTAAACCAGGTATGGTTATCGGTAAAGGCGGATCTGAAGTCGAAAACCTTAGAAAAGAATTGAACAAACTAACTGGTAAACGAGTTCACATCAACATCGTTGAAATCAAAAAACCAGATTTAGACGCTAAATTAGTCGGCGAAGGGATTGCACGTCAATTAGAAAACCGTGTAGCTTTCCGTCGTGCACAAAAACAAGCGATCCAACGCACAATGCGTTCAGGCGCACAAGGAATCAAAACACAAGTATCTGGTCGTTTGAATGGTGCGGATATCGCTCGTTCAGAAGGATACTCAGAAGGAACTGTTCCTCTTCATACATTGCGTGCAGATATTGATTACGCATGGGAAGAAGCAGACACAACTTACGGAAAACTAGGAGTAAAAGTGTGGATCTATCGTGGAGAGATTCTTCCAACGAAAAAAAACACTGAGAAAGGAGGGAAATAAGCATGTTAGTACCTAAACGTGTAAAACACCGTCGTGAGTTCAGAGGTAAAATGCGCGGTGAAGCAAAAGGCGGAAAAGAAGTCGTGTTTGGTGAATGGGGATTACAAGCTGTTGAATCTCATTGGATCACTAACCGTCAAATCGAAGCTGCCCGTATCGCTATGACTCGTTATATGAAACGTGGCGGGAAAGTGTGGATCAAAATTTTCCCTCACAAATCTTATACAAGTAAAGCGATCGGTGTTCGTATGGGTAAAGGTAAGGGTGCACCAGAAGGCTGGGTTTCTCCAGTTAAACGCGGCAAGATCATGTTTGAAATCGCCGGCGTACCTGAAGAAGTAGCTCGTGAAGCTCTTCGTCTTGCATCTCACAAATTACCAGTTAAAACTAAGATCGTAAAACGTGAGGAAATGGGTGGTGAATCGAATGAAGGTTAAAGATATCAGAGAATTAACCACTGCCGAAATGCTTGATCAAGAAAAACAATTTAAAGAAGAATTGTTTAATCTGAGATTCCAATTAGCAACAGGTCAATTAGAAAACACTGCACGTATTAAAGAAGTACGTCAATCGATTGCACGCATCAAAACAGTATTGCGTGAACAAGCTAACTAATAGTGGAAGGAGGCCAAACGCGTATGACTGAAGAAAGAAATCAACGCAAGGTTTACCAAGGTCGTGTGGTTTCAGACAAAATGGATAAAACTATCACTGTTGTCGTTGAAACAAAGAAAAATCACCCTATCTATGGTAAACGTATGAAATATTCTAAAAAGTATAAAGCTCATGATGAAAACAACGTAGCAAAAGTTGGAGACATCGTAAGAATCATGGAAACTCGTCCATTATCAGCTACAAAACGTTTCCGTTTACTAGAGGTAGTCGAAGAAGCAGTTGTTATCTAAATAAAACGAGATTTTCCTATATAGATTGAAGTACAAAATCTGAAAGGGGGATACACATCGTGATCCAACAAGAAAGCCGATTAAGAGTTGCAGACAACTCAGGTGCACGTGAAATTTTGACGATCAAAGTCCTTGGTGGTTCTGGTCGTAAAACTGCTAATATTGGTGACGTTATTGTTGCTACGGTTAAACAAGCAACGCCAGGTGGGGTTGTCAAAAAAGGTGAAGTAGTTAAAGCCGTTATCGTTCGTACAAAATCAGGCGCTCGTCGTCCTGACGGTTCATATATCAAATTTGACGAAAATGCTGCGGTAATCATCCGTGATGATAAAAGCCCGCGCGGTACACGTATCTTCGGACCTGTTGCACGTGAATTACGTGAAAACAACTTTATGAAGATCGTTTCTCTTGCACCAGAAGTATTATAATCGAGACACTTATCAAAGGAGGTGCGAAACACTAATGTTTGTTAAAGCAGGCGATAAGGTAAAAGTTATTACCGGAAAAGACAAAAATAAAGAAGGCGTTGTATTAGCAGCGTTTCCTAAAAAAGATAAAGTTATCGTTGAAGGTGTTAACATGATGAAAAAACACCAAAAACCTAATCAAGCAGCGCCACAAGGAGGAATCCTTGAGATAGAAGCACCAATTCACGTTTCTAACGTAATGGTGATTGATCCATCAAATGGTGAAGCTACTAAAATTGGTTTTAAAGAAGTAGACGGTAAAAAAGTACGTGTTTCTAAAAAAACAGGCGAAGTAATTTCAACTCCTGTTAAACCGGAAGCAGAAAAAAAATAACCATCTAAGGAAGGAGGGGCTTGTTGAATGAACCGCCTGAAAGAAAAATATGTTAAAGAAGTAACGCCATCATTGATGGAAAAATTTAATTATAGTTCAGTCATGCAAACACCAAAAGTTGATAAGATCGTTATCAACATGGGTGTCGGTGACGCAGTATCTAACGCTAAAAACTTAGATAAAGCTGTGGAAGAATTGGCATTGATTTCTGGTCAAAAACCAATCATCACAAAAGCTAAAAAATCAATCGCTGGATTCCGTCTGCGTGAAGGAATGCCGATCGGTGCGAAAGTAACTTTACGTGGAGAAAGAATGTATGAATTCTTAGATAAACTAGTTTCAGTTTCTCTACCTCGTGTACGTGACTTCCACGGTATCAGCAAAAAAGCCTTTGACGGTCGCGGTAACTATACTTTAGGTATTAAAGAACAATTAATCTTCCCAGAAGTTGATTATGATTTGGTAGATAAAGTACGTGGTATGGACATCGTCATTGTTACAACAGCAAACACTGATGAAGAATCTCGTGAGTTGTTAGGACAATTAGGCATGCCGTTCCAAAAATAAAAAAAGGAGGCGAACTACGTGGCTAAAAAATCAATGATTGCTAAAAACAAACGCCCAGCTAAACATTCAACACAGGCTTATACTCGTTGCGAACGTTGCGGACGTCCACATTCAGTTTATCGTAAATTTCATCTTTGCCGTATTTGCTTCCGCGAACTTGCCTATAAAGGTCAAATTCCCGGCGTGAAGAAAGCTAGCTGGTAAACAAGTAAACTTGCATAAAGGAGGTAACTAGTTCAATGGTCATGACAGATCCAATTGCAGATTTCCTAACTCGCATTCGTAATGCGAACATGGTCAAACATGAGAGTTTGGAAGTGCCTGCATCAAAAATCAAGCGTGATATCGCTGAAATCCTGAAACGTGAAGGATTCATCCGCGATGTAGAATATATTGAAGATGACAAGCAAGGCGTGATCCGTGTTTTCCTTAAATACGGCAGAAACGACGAGCGCGTTATCACTAACTTAAAACGTATCTCTAAACCAGGTTTACGTGCATATGTAAAAGCTGACGAAGTACCAAAAGTACTGAATGGTTTAGGTATCGCGATCATCTCTACTTCAGAAGGTGTTGTCACTGATAAAGAAGCAAGAGCGAAAAGCATCGGCGGCGAAGTAATCGCCTACGTATGGTAATTTAAAAGAATACACAAGGAGGTGTCTCTAAGTGAGCCGTATTGGTAATAAAGTAGTTGTTCTGCCTGCTGGCGTTGAAGTTAAGCAAGACGGAAACAATATCACTGTAAAAGGTCCAAAAGGTGAATTGACTCGTGAAATCTCTGCAGATATCACAATGAATATCGAAGGAAACGAAGTTACATTCACTCGTCCGGATGACAGCAAAGAAATGAAAACAATCCACGGAACAACTCGTGCGAACTTCAACAACATGGTTGTTGGTGTAAGTGCTGGATTCGAGAAAGCTTTAGAGCTTATCGGGGTTGGGTACCGTGCCCAAGCACAAGGAAATAAATTAACGCTTAACGTTGGTTACTCTCACCCAGTTGAGATGACTGCACCTGAAGGCGTAACAGTTGAAGTACCTTCAAACACGCAAGTGATTGTTAAAGGTATCAACAAGGAACATGTTGGCGAATTAGCAGCGAACATCCGCAGCGTTCGTCCTCCAGAGCCTTATAAAGGCAAAGGTATCCGCTATGTTGGCGAATACGTACGCCGTAAAGAAGGTAAAACAGGTAAATAGTAAAAGATATGTAGGGAAATCGCTTCGGCTGGTTTTCCGACTGTCGTTTTCTACTGTTCCTGAATGAAAGCTACTGAATAAGTAGTTTATCAAATCAAAGAGGTGACAATTGTGATTACAAAACCAGATAAGAATAAAACACGTCAGAAGAGACATCGTCGTGTTCGTAACAAAATCTCTGGTACTGCTGAGTGCCCACGCTTGAACGTTTTCCGTTCAAACAAAAACATCTACGCGCAAATCATTGATGACGTAGCGGGTGTAACGCTAGCAAGTGCCTCTGCCTTGGAAAAAGATATTTCAGGTGGAACAAAAGTTGAGCAGGCTGCTTCAGTTGGTAAACTGGTTGCAGAACGTGCTGCTGAAAAAGGTATTAAAGTAGTAGTCTTTGACCGTGGTGGGTACCTTTACCATGGCCGCGTGCAAGCTTTAGCAGAAGCTGCTCGTGAAAATGGACTGGAATTTTAGGAGAAGGAGGAACACCATTCATGGTTTATATTGATCCAAAACATTTGGAATTAGAAGACCGCGTTGTTGCGATCAACCGTGTAACAAAAGTTGTTAAAGGTGGACGTCGTCTACGTTTCGCTGCTTTAGTTGTTGTCGGTGACAAAAACGGTCACGTTGGTTTTGGTACAGGTAAAGCACAAGAAGTACCAGAAGCAATTCGTAAAGCTATCGAAGATGCGAAGAAAAACTTAATTGAAGTTCCTATGGTTGGTTCTACCATCCCTCATGAAGTTATTGGAGTGTTCGGTGGCGGCCGTATCCTTATGAAACCTGCAGTAGAAGGTTCTGGGGTTGCAGCGGGCGGACCAGTTCGTGCCGTATTGGAATTAGCTGGGGTAGCTGATATCACATCTAAATCTTTAGGTTCAAACACACCAATCAATGTTGTTCGTGCAACTGTTGATGGATTGACTCAATTAAAACGCGCCGAAGAAGTGGCAGCACTTCGCGGTAAATCTGTAGAAGAAATAATCGGTTAAGGAGGACAAAAATAATGGCTGAATTAAAAATTACTTTAAGACGCAGTGTTATCGGACGTCCTCAAAACCAACGTGATACAGTAAAAGCGTTGGGATTGAAAAAAATGAACAGTACAGTTGTTAAACCTGCCAATGAAGCAATCAAAGGTATGGTTAACACTATCTCTCATTTAGTGGACGTAGAAGAAGTTTAATGAACTTAATTTATAATGTTTAAGGAGGTGCCAAACCATAATGAAACTTCATGAATTAAAACCTGCTGAAGGTTCCCGTAAAGTACGTAACCGTGTTGGACGTGGTACTTCATCTGGTAATGGTAAAACATCCGGCCGTGGACAAAAAGGGCAAAAAGCTCGTTCAGGCGGCGGTGTACGTTTAGGATTTGAAGGGGGTCAAACTCCATTGTTCCGTCGTTTACCAAAACGCGGATTCACAAATATTAATCGTAAAGACTATGCAGTCATCAACTTAGATGTATTGAATCGATTCGAAGATGGAGCTGAAGTAACTCCTGTTGTCTTGAAAGAAGCTGGAATCGTTAAGAGCGAAAAAGCTGGAATCAAAGTTCTTGCCAATGGTGAATTAACGAAGAAATTGACTGTTAAAGCAGCAAAATTCTCTAAAGCAGCGCAAGATGCTATCGAAGCTGCTGGTGGATCTATCGAGGTGATCTAATGCTTAAACTATTAAAGGATGCTTTTAAAGTCAAAGACATTAGATCAAAAATCTTCTTTACAGTGTTCATTTTGTTTATTTTCCGTTTAGGTGCGCACATTACTGTTCCTGGGGTGAATGCCAGAGGATTACAGGAATTGAGCGGTCTGCCTTTTCTGAATATGTTGAATATTGTGAGTGGTAGTGCAATGCAGAACTTCTCTATCTTTGCGATGGGGGTTTCTCCATATATCACTGCTTCAATCATTATCCAGCTATTGCAAATGGACATCGTACCAAAATTTGTTGAATGGTCAAAGCAAGGTGAGGTTGGACGTAAGAAATTGAACCAGGCGACACGTTACTTAACGATCGTTTTGGGAATTGCTCAATCGTTCGCACTGACTTATGGATTTAATTCCTTAAGTGGTATCGGGATTGTAAAAAACCCTACGCCTTCAACCTATGTGATGATTTCAATCATTTTAACTGCTGGTACGCTTTTTGTTACATGGATGGGTGAGCAAATCACAGAAAAAGGAATTGGTAATGGGGTTTCCATGATTATCTTTGCCGGTATCATTTCAGGAGTTCCTGGATCAGTCAAAGAGATCATTGAAGACTATTTCATCAATATTCCTTCTTCAGATCTTGTAAATTCAATCATTTTCGTTGTTATTTTGATTATCGCAATCTTGATTATCGTGACTGTTGTTACATTTGTACAGCAGGCAGAAAGAAAGATTCCAATCCAATATACGAAACGTGTATCAGGAGCACCTACAAGCAGCTATCTACCATTAAAAGTAAATGCAGCAGGAGTTATCCCGGTCATTTTTGCCAGTTCATTGATATCAACGCCAAATGCAATTTTGCAGGGCTTTGCATCAAGCTATTCTGGTGAAGGATGGTATGAAGTAATGACACAAATTTTCGATTATAACACTATACCAGGTGCTACAATCTATACTGTACTGATTGTCGCTTTCACGTTCTTCTATGCCTTTGTTCAGGTAAACCCTGAGAAATTAGCGGAAAACCTACAAAAGCAAGGAAGCTACATTCCAAGCGTACGACCAGGTAAAGGGACAGAAGATTATGTATCAGGTTTGTTGATGAGATTAAGTGTAGTTGGTTCAATCTTCTTGGGAACTATTGCATTATTGCCGATCATCGCGCAAATGCTTTGGAACCTGCCTCAATCAATTGGGTTAGGCGGAACTAGTTTACTGATCATCATCGGTGTTGCGTTGGAAACAGCAAAACAATTAGAAGGTTTAATGTTGAAACGTCAATATGTTGGCTTTATCAATAAGTAAGAATCGTGTGTTGAGGATATTCCTCAGCACCATTCTCACATATGGCTAATTTTGTGGTCAGCCTTTTAAATTAGGAGGAAGTCAGATGAACCTCATTTTAATGGGACTGCCTGGAGCTGGTAAGGGAACGCAGGCTGAACGGATTATCGACGGGTATGGGATT
Organism: Enterococcus sp. 9E7_DIV0242; assembly: GCF_002140975.2. Lineage (NCBI taxonomy): Bacteria > Bacillati > Bacillota > Bacilli > Lactobacillales > Enterococcaceae > Enterococcus > Candidatus Enterococcus clewellii. The sequence continues at coordinate 2,307,847 of NZ_CP147247.1, read as the reverse complement.
CCTCATATTTCTACTGGTGATATGTTTCGTGCAGCGATGAAGAACCAGACTGCTCTTGGGCTTGAAGCAAAATCTTATATCGATAAAGGCGAGCTGGTTCCTGATGAAGTAACAAATGGAATTGTGAAAGAACGCTTGGCTGAACCGGATACAGACAAAGGATTTCTGTTGGATGGTTTTCCAAGAACGCTTGATCAAGCAGAAGCCTTGGATAACATGCTTAAAGAATTAAATAAAAAAATTGATGCCGTTATTGACATCCATGTGGAAGAAGATGTGCTGATTGAACGTCTCGCAGGACGCTTTATGTGTAAAAACTGTGGGGCAACATATCACAAGATCTTCAATCCTCCAACTGAGGAAGGAACATGTGACCGTTGTGGCGGACATGAGTTTTATCAAAGAGAAGATGATAAGCCTGAAACGGTAAAAAATCGCTTGACAGTAAACATTAAAAGCAGTGCGCCGATTTTAGCTTACTACAAAGAAAAGAACGTGTTGCATACAATCGATGGGAATCGTGAAATTGATGATGTGTTCGTTGACGTGAAAGCAATTATTGACGAAAACTGATAAATTCATTTGACTGCTCGCGAGTAACCGTTGTTGTGCTTTGAGTCTCTTGCTAAATGTAATGATTTATGATAGAATGTATCAGTCCGACTTCTATGTAAAATTTTTAGGGAAGTCTAACTTGAAGATTCTAGGTGGGAGCAGCAGTTTCCGCCGTTTTATCGTGTGAAAATGCGAAACAAGTACAAGGAGGTACTGTGCGTGGCAAAAGATGATATGATTGAAATCGAAGGTACAGTCGTCGAAACTTTGCCGAATGCAATGTTTAAAGTTGAATTAGAAAATGGGCACGTTGTATTGGCTCATGTTTCTGGTAAAATTCGTATGCATTACATCCGAATTCTGCCTGGGGATAAAGTAACTGTTGAGTTGTCACCATATGATTTAACTCGCGGTCGCATCACTTATCGCTTTAAATAATTGTACTCCGTAAAATCTCAGGAGGTATTATCATGAAAGTAAGACCATCAGTAAAACCAATGTGTGAGCATTGTAAAGTAATCCGTCGTAAAGGACGCGTTATGGTCATTTGCCCAGCAAATCCAAAACATAAACAGCGTCAAGGATAATAGGAGGTGTAACGAATAATGGCTCGTATTGCAGGAGTAGACATTCCTCGTGATAAACGTGTAGTAGTTTCTCTTACTTATATTTTCGGTATTGGTAACACTACTGCGAAAAAAGTTTTAGCGAATGCAGGAGTATCTGAAGAAATTCGTGTTCGTGACTTAACGAATGAACAAACAGATGCTATCCGTGCGGAAATTGATAGTTTGAAAGTTGAAGGTGACCTTCGTCGTGAAGTCAACCTGAACATTAAACGTTTGATGGAAATCGGTTCTTACCGTGGAATCCGTCATCGTCGTGGATTACCAACTCGTGGACAAAACACGAAAAATAATGCACGTACTCGTAAAGGCCCAGCTCGTACAGTAGCAGGCAAGAAAAAATAATTCCTAAGTGAAGGAGGTTAGAACCTCATGGCAGCAAAAAAAGTTAGTCGTAAACGCCGTGTGAAAAAGAATATAGAAGCAGGTATCGCGCATATCCATTCTACATTCAATAATACAATTATCATGATCACTGATACTCATGGAAATGCTTTAGCATGGTCATCAGCTGGATCATTAGGCTTCAAAGGAAGTAAAAAATCAACTCCTTTTGCCGCTCAAATGGCTGCAGAAGCTGCAACTAAGGTAGCACAAGAACATGGACTGAAAACTGTCGAAGTAACAGTTAAAGGACCTGGTTCTGGACGTGAAGCAGCAATCCGTTCATTACAAGCAACAGGTTTAGAAGTGACTGCAATTCGTGACGTGACTCCAGTTCCTCATAATGGATGCCGCCCTCCAAAACGCCGTCGTGTTTAATGAGTGCTGCTCATTTTGAGTTTGAACCAAAAACGTCATTGAACAAGACACTTTTCGTTTTGAAAGGGGTATAGATAAGAATGATTGAATTTGAAAAACCAAGAATCGAAAAAATTGATGAAGATAGAGATTATGGCAAGTTCGTTGTAGAACCTCTTGAACGAGGATACGGGACTACTTTAGGTAACTCTCTACGTCGTATTTTATTGTCTTCATTACCCGGAGCAGCTATTACTAATATCCAAATTGATGGTGTACTGCATGAGTTCTCTACTGTTAAAGGTGTGAGAGAAGATGTGACACAAATCATTCTGAATATCAAAGGATTGGCATTAAAGCTCTATTCTGAAGATGAAAAAACCCTTGAGATCGATATTACAGGACCCGCTACAGTAACTGCCGGTGATATTATTGTTGACAGTGATGTTGAGATCCTAAATAAAGATTTAATTATCTGTAGTGTCGCTGAAGGAGCTGCTTTCCATGCTCGCTTAACAGTGAAACCTGGTCGTGGCTATGTTCAAGCAGACGAAAACAAAAAGGAAGATATGCCTATCGGTGTTCTCCCTGTCGATTCTATCTACACACCAGTACGCCGTGTGAACTACCAAGTAGAAAATACACGTGTTGGTCGTCGTGATGATTTCGATAAATTAACAATGGAAATATGGACAGATGGTTCAATCATTCCACAAGAAGCTCTTAGCTTAGCTGCTAAGATTATGACTGAGCATTTAGATATTTTTGTGAATCTTACGGATGAAGCGAAAAACGCTGAAATCATGGTTGAAAAAGAAGAAACACAAAAAGAAAAAATGTTGGAAATGACCATCGAAGAACTAGACTTGTCTGTTCGTTCATATAACTGTTTGAAACGTGCAGGAATCAATACTGTACAAGAGCTTACAAACAAATCTGAACCTGAAATGATCAAAGTACGTAATTTAGGTCGTAAATCTCTTGAAGAGGTTAAACTGAAATTACATGATTTAGGTTTAGGCTTACGTAAAGACGATTAATACTTTTTACGAAGGAGGGAAACCAACGTGGGTTATCGTAAATTAGGACGCACATCAAGCCAACGTAAAGCGATGTTGCGTGACTTAACAACTGACTTAATTATTAACGAACGTATCGTTACGACTGAAGCTCGTGCGAAAGAAATTCGTTCAACAACAGAAAAAATGATTACTTTAGGTAAACGTGGAGATCTTCATGCACGTCGTCAAGCTGCGGCTTTTGTACGTAATGAAGTTGCCAGCGTTCGTGAAGAAAATGAGACTATCGTAGTTGAATCAGCTTTGCAAAAACTATTCAGCGACCTAGCACCTCGTTATACTGAGCGCCAAGGTGGGTACACTCGTATCCTTAAAACTGAACCTAGACGCGGAGATGCTGCGCCAATGGTAATCATTGAATTTGTTTAATAATCAAACTATACCGTCACTTTATAGATGATTCTTTTAGAGTGTTATGATGTTGGAGGCGACTCCGAGTCTAGCTCGCGCCGTGTCCGCTGGTTTCCAGCGGACAGGCACTCATCATATAAGGTGTTTTTTTATACATAGAAGGCAATTTAGACAGGAAATATGATCTTTAAGAATGAAACTGCAATACATTTTCTTATCTAACAGGTAGGCTTTCAACATTGCGGGAACAGAAATATTTTTTATTCTAAGGAGGCTGATTCAGTCTTTTTTTTATTTTGGATAGATATGAGCAGTCATGGGTAGGAAAAAATCCTTGATAGATAAATCACGGAGCTGATTTGTGTATAGACAGTAGATATTTCGGGACAATTTCCTTGTGGATACTCGCTCGGACAGTAGTTGGAAGCCAATGATTGTGTTGTACTATTTTCTCAATATGAAAAGAAAAAAATGAAAAAATTGAGAATTATTTGCCGAAAATAATATGGACGTTGAGATAGTCATGAAATATAATATTGGTATGTGTATTTATTTGATAAAAATGTCGGAGTAATAGAAAGTAGTCTACTACCATAACAAGTGGTCGACTCAGCAAATTGGGTTTTTCGTGCAACGATGGAAATCATCGAATACGAATGATTAAGCTGTTGCTGTTTCACAACTACGGCACGATGGATAGTTAAAAAATGAAAAAGAAAATAAATGTGAACTGGGTTGGGAAACAACAGGAGGAGTACAATGAAGAAATACAGCAAATGGCTACTGATTTTACCTTTACTAGTATTTAGTGGGTGTCAGCAGGAAAACAAAGAGAAAGAAACAGAGAAATTATCAGAAGCTGAATCTGCTTTTGTCTGGCAAACTGATCAAGAAAAAAAATTCGGTGGACATGATTATACGGTTTCAAGCGATGAGCTTGAGAGCGAGCTAAGCGATCGATTTAACATTGAATTACCTGCTTCCTATTTCGAATTTGAAGAAGCTTATCAAGAGGGATTCTCTATTGAAGGTGTGACAAAGACAGAGAACGAATATCAAATTACTGGTTCTGATTATGAGTTAATGGTTTCTAGGGAAACAGGATTTGCTAAGGAAGAAGAGCTAGTTTCATTGGGAACAGTGAAGGCTACTTATGAGTATATGTCTAATGCAAAGCAAGTGAAACTAGCTAGTCAGCAGCTGGAAATCCTTAATTGGGTAGGCGACGATCAATTTCATGGCAAATCCTTAGAGGATACGCTGAAGAAGCTTGGTGAGATTCTAAAATTGGACGATGTGGATCAATTGGTAACTGATTTTAAAGAAAAAATAGCGGATGAGGAGGCTATTAAGGGAGAACTGATTACAGTCTATGCAGATAAAGAGGATGCACGAATTAAAAAGACTTTAACAGTTCAATACACGGACAAGGGTGTCGTAGAAGGAATCTACGCGAATGTAAGTGACAATCAAAAATAAATAATATAGAGCGAAAAGAGGAAGACGGCCATTAAGGGAGTGTCTTCCTCTTTTGCGCAATTAGAGCCCGATTTCCTCTAAAATCAAGAATAAGGTAATTCGATTACTTAGCTTGGATCTGCGTGTGATTGCTAGTGTGCTGCATATGCATTCTTCTTTTAGGCAGTCCCCACAAGATCCTGTTCTCACACAAGGTGTCTGCTTTAGCTCAAGGCGGAAAGCATTTTTTGGTGCACTAACATTTCTGACCATGGAGATAGTGGTTTCCAAGTCTCCATAAATCTTATTGATTCCTACAAAAGCAAAAACCTTATCGGGTCCGTATGTCAGTGCAGCGACTCGATTGCCTACACTATCCATATTGACCAAGATGCCATTATCTGTCAGCCCGTTAATGCTAGTCAGATACACATCAGAAAGCAAGGATTGTTTCATCAGCTGATGGCGTTCAGTGATATCAGCGGCCAGCTCTCGATTGATAATCCGCTGATTCCTATCGTATAAAGCGTCAATAAGGCCCGATTTTTCCAGGGTGACAGAGCCGCCAAAGGCAACAACCGCCTGCTTGTCGATTAGGAGTAAGGCCTCTTCCTTTGCTTCTTCAAGTGTTTCACAGATGATCGTATTAAAATTTCGCTGTATCAGTTTCTTTTTGACTTTTTCGGCTAGTGTGGTGTGATAATTCTTTAGATAACTCTCCATATAGGTGTCCCCTTTTGTTGTATAGTAAGAATGAAATCGTTTTTCTATTTTTAAAGATATGAACACTTCCATACTACCATAAAAATGCGGTGAAAAGAATTGACGATAATCATGTTGTCTTGACAGTTTCAACTGCCATTTGACGGCTTCTTTTGCTATAATGAAGGTTATGAAATATTGCGCATCAATAAACAAGCAAAAGAACTGATTTTTTGTTAGAATCAGGAAGAATAAAAGATTGAGGGAGTAAGAAATGGAACCAATAATCGAACTTAAAAATATATGTTTCAATTATCAGCCGGAAGATGCTTCTCCTGCTTTGGATGATGTATCCTTTAGCATTGAACGAGGGGAATGGATCGCGATCATTGGCCATAATGGGTCGGGAAAATCAACATTAGCAAAAACAATCAACGGCTTACTGTTACCAGCTTCTGGAAGCATTTCTGTCGGAGGAAATCTATTGGATGAAGAAAATGTTTGGGATATCCGTCGCATGGTCGGAATGGTGTTTCAAAATCCCGACAATCAATTTGTTGGTTCAACGGTAGAGGATGACGTGGCTTTTGGTCTTGAAAATCAAGGAATTCCTCGAGATGAAATGGTTGCACGTGTCTATGATGCACTGAAGCAAGTCCGGATGGACAGCTTTGCCGAGCGGGAGCCGGCTCGGCTTTCCGGAGGGCAAAAGCAACGTGTGGCGATCGCTGGTGTTGTAGCGTTACGTCCGGATATTATCATTCTTGATGAAGCAACGAGTATGCTTGATCCGGAAGGTCGCGAAGAAGTAATTGCGACGATTCAAAAAATCAAGGCAGAAAATAATCTAACAGTGATTTCAATTACACATGATATTGATGAGGCGGCGAATGCGAACCGCATTTTAGTAATGAGGCAAGGGAAATTGATCGATGAAGGGACACCGGAGAAAATCTTTTCTGCAGGAACCGATTTGATCGGTATGGGGTTAGATCTTCCTTTCCCGGAAAAATTAAAAATCGCTCTTGAGGAACGTGGGATGGCTGTACCAAAAGAGTATCTGACTGAAGAAAGTATGGTGGAATGGTTATGGACATCCGTTTTGAACAAGTAGATTTTACGTATCAGCCGAATACGCCTTTTGAACAGCGAGCACTGTTTGATATTGATCTGCTGATCAAGGATGGTTCCTATTCAGCAATCGTCGGTCATACAGGAAGCGGCAAGTCTACGCTACTGCAACATTTGAATGCCTTGGTCAAGCCGACCAAAGGGACTGTGTCAATTGGTGATCGAGTGATCACACCTGAAACTGATAATAAAAATTTGAAGCCATTACGGAAAAAGGTGGGAATTGTGTTCCAATTTCCTGAGGCACAGCTTTTTGAAGAGACGGTAGCCAAGGATATTGCCTTTGGCCCGCAGAATTTTGGGGCTTCAGCTGATGAAGGACGGAAACTGGCAGAGGAAATGCTGAAGCTCGTTGGTCTGGATGAAAGCTATCTTGAACGTTCCCCCTTTGAGCTTTCTGGCGGTCAGATGCGTCGTGTGGCAATTGCAGGAGTTTTGGCAATGGAGCCGGAAGTGCTTGTGTTGGATGAACCAACAGCTGGACTTGATCCTCAAGGACGTAAAGAGATGATGGAGATGTTCTGGCAGCTCCACAAAGAAAGAGGAATGACTATTGTGTTGGTTACGCATTTAATGGATGATGTAGCAAACTACGCGGATCAGGTTTTTGTTCTTGAAAAAGGCCATGTAGTAAAGACTGGAAAGCCCAATGAGGTATTTCAGGATACACAGTGGCTGAAAGACAGACAGTTAGGTGTTCCTACTGCTGCAGAATTCGCGGAGCGATTAGCAGCGAAGGGGTTTGTAATGTCGGAACTACCATTAACTGCCAATCAACTGGCTGATTTGATTTTATCTAAAAAGGCTGGTGAAGAAGCATGATGAATAAGCTGATTTTTGGTCGATATATCCCAGGAGATTCATTTATTCATAAGATGGACCCACGAGCAAAATTACTTGCCAGCTTCTATTTTATTGCCATTATTTTTCTAGCAAACAATTGGCTGACCTTTGCAATTTTCGGTGCATTTACATTAGGTGCTATTGCTGTCTCTAAAATTAATCTGCGTTTTTTCATTCGTGGGATTCGTCCGCTTTTGTGGTTGATCCTGTTCACTGTTGCTTTGCAGATGTTGTTTACACAAGGGGGGGCCGTCTATTTTCAATGGTGGATATTCTCTGTTACTGAGTTTGGCGTAGTCAATGGATTGTTCATCTTCTGTCGGTTTGTACTGATTATCTTCATGTCAACCTTGCTGACGCTGACAACACCACCATTGGCTTTATCCGATGCAATTGAGTATTTATTGCGCCCTTTTAAAGTCGTGAAGCTTCCTGTTCACGAAATTTCATTGATGCTATCAATTGCTCTTCGTTTTGTGCCAACGCTAATGGACGAAACGGAGAAAATCATGAATGCGCAACGCGCCAGAGGGGTCGATTTTGGTGAAGGAAATTTGATTCAAAAGATGAAAGCAGTGATTCCGCTATTGATCCCGCTATTTGTTAGTAGCTTTAATAGGGCGGAGGATTTGGCAACAGCAATGGAGGCCAGAGGATATCAAGGGGGCGAAGGCCGGACCAAATACCGGATTCTGCATTGGGAAAAAGGAGATACGGCTGTCATGATCGTGTTTGCCTTATTGACGGTTGTTCTGGTATTAGTAAGAAGTTAGAGATAGGAAAAGGTGAAATTGTATGCCTCGATATAAAGCAGTGATTGCTTATGATGGAACAAACTTTAATGGCTTTCAAGCGCAGCCAAATGGTCGAACGGTTCAAGAAGAGCTGGAGAAGACGCTAAAGAAAATGAATAATGGCCGAACTATACAAATTTTTGGTTCTGGTCGAACAGATGCTGGTGTCCATGCTGAAGGACAAGTCATTCACTTTGATTATCCGGAGGACAGACCATTAGAGAGAATCCGCTATGCATTAGATACGCAAACACCGGAAGATATCAGTGTCAAACAAGTGGAGAAGGTTGCGGAGGACTTTCATTCGCGCTATCATGTGACTGAAAAAACGTATCAATTTCGAGTGGATATTGGTAAACCAAGAAGTCCGTTTCGCCGTTTCTATGCTAGCTACTATCCATACCCATTGGATTTAGATAAGATTCGTCGCGCATTGCCTGATTTACTTGGGACACATGATTTTACATCGTTCTGTGCTTCTGGCAGTAGCGTGGAGGATAAGGTCCGTACTATCCATGAAGCGAAGCTGGAGGTCAATGCGCAAGGTGATGAGCTGCTCTTTACGTTTAGAGGAGACGGCTTCTTATACAAAATGATTCGTATATTGGTTGGCACTTTACTGAAGATTGGTAATGGTCGAATGGATGAAACCTCGATTCCCGCTATCTTAGCTGCCAAGGATCGAAATTTGGCTGGACCAACAGCTCATCCAGAAGGGCTCTATTTGGTTGAAGTAACCTATGAATAAACAGTAGTCTATGTAAAATAAAAGTGGGCTGAAGCAACGTTATGCTTGTTTGATGTGGCATGCTCTCTGATTATAAAAACACTCGGTGTACGAGCCTCTAATTAATGAGGAAAGTACACCGAGTGTTTTTGCATGTCGAAAATTTCAGATTTTCAAGCACTTTAGTCGAGGACAGTGTTCTTTTCTTTAAACAACTTGTTCAGTCGAACATAAAGGGCTGCCAGTTCTTCGTCTCCATAAGATAAATCCATAAAATAAAGAGGCAGATCTGGATATGTTTTTAGTGGTAGCAAAGATGAACTGATGACTAAATCATAACTGTGTGTGTGTTCATCTATGTATGGATGCGCTTCGACAAATCCTAGCCGATTCAAAAATTGATAGAGGTTTCTGACGAGTAAAAATTCATGTTCGAAAGCAATACCAACCTTCAGATTATCTGTGTGCTCGATTTGATCTAGATAGGGAAGCAAGACATTTTTTAAGGACAAAATTAAGTTTGATTGTACTTGTGTCAGATAAGGATAAGTGTGGTGGTCCCAGTATTGGATAAGAAAGTTTCGTATTTTTTTCTCAAGATAAAGATCCATCTGCTGCTGATTTTTCTCTGGCAAAGCAACAAGTCCCTGAAGACTTGGGAATGGTTGTCGAATCACATGAAAAACAAAAAAGACATTGAACAGGTTTCCTCTCAAAAGCGGTTGGTCTAATAGCGCAGGTGCTTTATAGAAAACTTCCTTTTGCATATAGGTGATAAATGTCTCAACGAACTGTTGGATACTGTTCTCTCGTTTAAGAAAGTCAGTAAGCGTCTGTTGTAGAGACGGATCACTTTCAAGTGTATAGAATGGTGCATAATGTGCTAGGAAGAAAATAAAGCTGCTTTCTGCTTTATGATGCTCTGCTGAGAGAGCCTTAACCGGTCCCAATACTCTATTTAAACGTTTGAAATCATAATAAGGATTATCCTTCATCAAAAAATCATAGTTTGGATCATAGGAAACAAAGGATTTTTTTCTTATACGAGACAAGAAAATGGCAGCGAAATAGGAAAGTTCCTGAGCGCCTAAATAAGTTTTAGAGGAAGGAAAGTATTCAGAAAAAGCTTCGACTAAATCAACAGCTTCAGACCGTCGCACATTTTTGAACGGCCAACTAAGCCCTCTTGTCCCGAGCCAAAGGCTATTGAACAAAGCAACTCGAACAATTCTTTCATCGCCGACAAGATTAGCTTCACGATAGCTGAAGCGTAAGTTAAAGCGTTTTACATGCTTTTTTAGAGGCCCCATTTTTCTGGCTACAGTTGATTGACTGACATAATGTCTACTGCAAAAGTCTTCAATCGATGGCTGATCATGATTCAAAAGATAGAGAATAAACATAAAAGGGATTGATTTTTTTAATAATAAATACCGATACTCATCAATACTGACTGTCAAAGACGCGGTATTGATCTTACCGGCTTTTTTTAATATAGATGGTTGCCGCTTTGAGTAGTCCATAATTTCCTGATTAATCTCAGCTAAAACGATCAACGCTTGCTGATAATTTAAATCAAATGTTGTTGCTAACTGAGAAATAGGAAGAGCTGTCTGCTTCAAGTGATATATTTTTTTATAGATAGTGAATTTGGCTAATGTGCTGCTATCCATCATTAGCTCTTCAAATAGCATCATTTACGGATATCCCTCCCACAGGTCATTGTACTGTAAATAGCCTAATATGCCCATTATAATACATAAAATTGATAAATATCGCTTTTTTTCTATAAAATAAATAAATAAAAAGAATTATCTGTGTAGAAACAGATAATTCTTTGGTGAATTCTATCTTATTTATAAGAAAATTGATTGGGTTGTAGCTTGCTCCAAACCAGTCCTAAAATAAAACCGATGAGAGCGGGAATAATCCAGCCCATGCCGATTGAAAAGAATGGTAGATAAACATCCGCAAATTCGATGATTGAAGTAGCAAATGCTGTATCCTTGATAAACGCAGGAGAGCTGTTCAACGCATCAATTAATGCGGCTAGAAGTGTCACATAGGTCGTCATGCGGTACACACCAGGATGATGTTTAAACAATGGACCGAAAATGACTAGTAGCATCAGTGTGATAGCTAAAGGATACAAAAACATCAATACCGGAATCGAAAATTGGATAATATTTGTTAACCCTACGTTAGCAAAGAGACAAGGTAGAACACTTGCCAAGATGGCGTAGAAAGAATAGCTGGCTTTTGGAAATAGTTCAGCAAAAGTCTCTGAGAAGGCAGTAATCAATCCAATGGCTGTTTTTAGACAAGCTACAATAATAATCAGGGCTAAAAGCAAGCTCCCCCAATTACCCAAATAGTGATTAGCAATCTGAGCTAATGCAACCCCACCATTGTCGCTTAATGGGAAAGTACCGATACTCATTGTCCCCATATAAGCTAGCAGCGTATAAATAATCCCCATCAAAACGATACTGACAGCCCCTGATTTAATCGTATCTTTTGCAATTGCATTGGGTTCTTCGACGCCCATTCCACGTATCGTTGTTACGATGATAATACCAAATGCCAGTGAGGCTAAGGCATCTAAGGTATTGTATCCTTCTGTAAATCCTTTGAAGAAAGGATTCAAACTATAGGCCTCGCCAACAGGTGCTGAAGCAACAGAACCTAAAGGCGTGATAAATGCCAGCAGCAATAGAATACCTAGCAATGTTAGAAAAACTGGATTTAAGAATTTCCCTACGTAATTTAAGATTTTCGTTGGTTTTCTAGAGAAAAACCATGCAGTAAGAAAAAACAACGCAGAAAACAATGCTAGAAAAAGCGGCTGTTGTTTCGTCTCGATAAAGGGTGCCAGTCCGATTTCAAAGGAAGTTGTTGCTAATCTGGGTAAAGCAAAAAATGGACCGATCGTCAGGTATAACAAAGAAGTAAAAATAATAGCATAGGATCGATTTACACGTTTGGCTAAGTCAAAAACGCCATTACTTTTGGAAATACCGATAGCAATGACACCAAGAAAAGGCAGCCCGATTCCTGTAATTAGAAAGCCGAGATTGGCAGAAAAAATAGCACTGCCTGCTTCCTGTCCCATATGCACAGGGAAGATAAGATTTCCGGCACCGAAAAACAAGCCGAATAGCATGGAACCTACATAAAGATATTCCCGCCAAGATAATTTTTTATTCAATAATAAGCGCTCCTTTAAAAAGTTATAGAACCCTTGCTAAATAAGAAAAACGAACAGCAATTTCTTCGACCACAATACAAGCCGAAGATATTTTTCGCGTAATGAACTATTTAAGAGGGATCATATAGATGAAATTGTGAGGTGAATCAGAGATTCGCACTCGTTGCATCACCTTTATAAAAATAACAGAGTTAAAAGGGACAGGCAAGCAAGAAAATCATATACATGAATTTTTCTTGTTTGCCTGTCCCTTAATAGAGGTAATCATGTTTCTAATTATTCAGGATGTAAGCAAAAAAATAGTCATCGCAATAGGTACCATCCATATAAAATTCATCCTTCAGATGTCCTTCTTGTACAAAGCCATTTTTCTTGTAGAAAGCTATCGCGGCTGTATTTGTTCCCATGACTCTTAAGGATAGCTTATGAATGCCATAATCTGGTGCAACGCTCTTCAAATGGGCAAGTAATCGTCTGCCGGCACCGAAGGATTGGTAGTCAGGATGAACCCCAATACCAAGCATCCACTGGTGTCGGTGTGAAGGCAAGGGCGTCGGATGATGAACATCGACAAAGCCGATGACCGTCTCATTCAACACAGCAACAAACACTTGTTTTTCGCTCATTCGTGCACGATAGTCTGTCACATCAGTATAATGATGGACGATCGGTGAATTCTCTGTTGTCCAAATCAGATTCTCAATCGCCATTAGTGCGGGATAGTCCGATTCTTGAACCTCTCTTATCTGAATAGTAGTTGTCACACGGATTCCTCCTTAAAGCGCTCCGTTAATTTATTTTTATGAGACACTAGAATATCTTCTAATTGAATCTCGTATTTATCAGCGAGAATAAAAATATTATCCAACACATCACCCAACTCCTCCGTTAATTGCTGCTTCAATAATTCCGGAGATTTTGGCTGTTCGTCTGGTCTGTCCCGACCGATTTCCAACGCTCGTACGGCTTGAGCAACCTCGCCAGTTTCTTCGGAAAGAAAGCTGACACGAACAAAGGGATCGAGAGCATACCAGCCGCGTTTTTTATAAAAGGTACTGATCCATTTTTGGTATTCTTGTATATCCATTTTTAGGCCTCCTTTTTCTTTTCCTATCATATCATAAGTTCTTCTGGAAGAAATGAATAAGACAGATAAAAAAATAACTGCTATAATCGAAGAGAATGAACGCGCGGGGGGAGAACGGATAATGGTAACTTTTTATTTTGTACGACACGGAAAAACAGAATTAAATGTATTAAATTGTTTTCAAGGAAGCGGCATCGATTCACCATTGCTACCGGAAGGAATCGAACAGGCAGGGCAACTGGGTCGACATTTATCGCAAGTTGCTTTTGAAGCAGTCGCTGTTAGCACTCAAAAACGAGCGATGGATACAGCCACATTTATTTTAGCAGAAAATCTGCATTTGGATGGACTATCTGTCAGTTATCATGATGGATTGAGAGAAATTGGGTTTGGAGAGAAAGAAGGAATCGTTGTAGATTTGGATAATGAACAGACGCAGCTGTTGCGTACGCGACCTGATTTGTATGACCCAACTGAATTTTCCGGAGAAACGTATGATGAGCTGGTGGCACGGTCAATTCCGGTGATCGATCGTCTGGCCGAGGAACATCCGAAGGGCAACGTATTAGTTGTTGCTCATGGGGTGCTGTTGATTGTCTTGATCAACTATCTGACAGGAAAAGAGAAGAAGGATTGGCGCCAAAACAGTCCGCTTGAAAATACGAGTTTAACTGTTTTGAACAAACACGCAGACAGTTGGGAGCTTGAACGATTTAATGATATTTCTTATCAATAATCGAAGATTAAGACATTTCATTCATTAAGGAGTGAGATGTCTTAATTATCTATAGAAGATCTGGACGGAGGAAGCTTGATGAAACGAATCGCTGTTTATTGTGGTGCGAGTATGGGGAATAGTCCTGTATATCAGGAATTGGCGAAACAACTGGGAGAGTGGTTGATTTCTCAGAAAATTGGTTTAGTGTATGGTGGTGGTGATGTTGGTTTGATGGGGCATATTGCTGATACAGTTTTAGCCGCAGAAGGGGAAGTTATTGGTGTGATGCCCACTTTTCTTGTAGAGAGAGAAATCGCTCATCCAAAGCTGACGGAGCTGATTATTGTGAATGACATGCACGAGCGGAAAAAGAAAATGATGAATTTAGCTGACGCCTATATTGCTTTACCGGGTGGACCAGGAACATTGGAAGAGATAGTAGAAGCCATCTCATGGGCGCGTGTCGGTGAGCATGGAAATCCGTGTGTTCTTTTGAGTGTCAATGGGTATTATGAGCTGTTGGCGGCATTTTTCGATAAAATGGTGACTGAAGGATTCTTAACGCAAGAGGATCGGGAAAGAATATTGATTACTGAATCATTGGAAGAAATGAAGGGATTTTTTGATAATCACACAGTAGCAGAAATCAGAAAATACGAGAAATAATTTTTTTAAACGCGTAATTCTTAGTTTTGCAACAAGTAAAAAATTATAAAAAGGAAAAGAAGATGCTCACCCGAGAGCATCTTCTTTTCCTTTTTATAGCTATTCTTTTGATAGAATCCGCTTAAGAAATTCTTTTGTCCGTTCTTCTTTTGGATGAACGAAAATATCTTCAGCAGTTCCTTCCTCTGCAATGACACCTTTATCCATGAAAATGACACGATCAGAGACTTCACGGGCAAATTCCATTTCGTGTGTCACGATCATCATCGTCAGCCCGGTATGGGCCAGACTCTTCATTGTCTTTAACACTTCTCCTACCATTTCAGGGTCAAGTGCAGAGGTCGGTTCATCAAATAAAAGAACATCAGGGTTCATAGACAGCGCGCGGGCGATTGCCACACGTTGTTTTTGTCCGCCGGAAAGCTGGGCCGGTTTTGCCTGTACGAAACGAGCCATACCGACTTTTTCCAGATTTTCCAACGCTGTTTTTTCTGCTTCGCTTTTGGAGCGCTTCAGGACGGTTATCTGCCCTGTTGTACAGTTATCTAAAACATTTAAGTTGTTGAACAAATTGAATTGTTGGAACACCATGCCAAGGTGTGTCCGGTATTTCGGTAAATCATAGCCAGGCTCTAAAACGTTTTGATCCTGATAGATGATTTTCCCGGCAGTTGGTTTTTCCAAAAGGTTGATGCAACGAAGCATGGTCGATTTTCCCGAACCGGAAGATCCGATGATCGTCACGACTTCTCCTTTATGGACTGTTAAGTTGATATCTTTTAGCACTTCATTTTCACCGAAGTTCTTTTTTAAGTGTTCTACTTCAATAATCGAATTCATGAGCGGCCTCCTTATTTGTCTTCGCCTGTCGCAACAGCCTGCGTGGTTTCTTCAACTGGAATGTAGGCAGAAGGGCCGTCCATTCGTTTTTCAACCCAACGTAGAATACGTGTGATCGTAAAGGTCAACACAAAGTAAATCACGCAGATGATTGAGAAGGTCTGGAAGAACTGATAGTTTGCCCCAGCAGCTGAGTTCCCTTGGAAGAATAAATCTGAAACAGAAATAACACTCAGAACAGAGGTATCCTTGATGTTGATAACAAACTCATTCCCAGTTGCAGGCATGATATTTCTGATAACCTGTGGCAATACGACTTTTGTCATTGTCTGACTATGTGTCATCCCGATTGCTTGGGCAGCCTCAAATTGCCCCTTATCAACAGAGAAGATTCCTCCACGAACGATTTCAGACATGTAGGCACCTGTGTTGATTGATACAATGAAGAACGCAGCAGCCATTCGATTCAGATCAATGCTGAATGCCAGTGCGATCCCGTAGTAAATGACCATCGCTTGCACCATCATTGGGGTGCTGCGGAAAATCTCGATATAGGCAGATAACAGCCAGTTTGCGACTTTCTGGAAAGCACGTTTCCCTTTGTTTTCTGATTCAGGAATTGTACGAATCACACCAATCAACAGCCCGATCAATGTACCGATAATTGTACCAACTAATGCTAGAAGAAGGGTTGTTCCTGTACCGCGAAGGAACAAAATCCCATATTGATCCAAGATATTTTTGAAATCATTGAGAACCCCTGTTTTTACTTCTGCTTCATCGCCATCCGCAGTATTTTCAGCAGCTGGTTGATCAAGGATGGCTTTATCCATGATTTTGGTCCGCTCTTCCGGAGAAATACCGGCTAGAATGGTATTGATTTTTTCGAGGTTTGGGTCACCTTTTCGAACGCCAACAGCAATAGTTGTGTCCGCCGGATCGGTTTGAAAGCCATTCTCTTCACTAAATTCCACCATCTTAATATCTGGGTTAACTGTTTCAGCAGTCACACCTTCCGGTCGCTCGCTGACATAGCCATCGATCACGCCAGAGGCTAAAGCAGTCCGCATGGCACCGAAATCAGCTTGTGCTTGTTGCTTTTGTACATCTGGGATCTGATCGATCACACTGTAATGAAAGGTATTCAATTGACCGGTAATTTTTGCTCCTTTGAAATCATCAATGCTTGTCGCATTCGCATATTGGCTGTCTTTGCGTGTCACAATGACTAAGTTTGATTCATAATAAGCGTCAGAGAAATCAATCTCCTTTTTTCGTTCAGGAGTTGGAGACATTCCAGCAATAACTGCATCTATTTTTCCAGATTGGAGTGCCGGAGCAAGTCCATCCCACTTGGTTTTAACGATGACTAGGTTCTTATTCAACCCTTCAGCAACTTTTTTCGCTATTTGGACATCGTATCCACCAGCATAAGAATGATCGCCTGGAATCGGAACTGCATCATTGGCGTCGGTCGTCTGTGTCCAGTTAAATGGGGCATAACCAGCTTCCATCCCCACACGAAATTCTCCATTGGTATTGCCTTCAGCCTGACTGATCAGCGGTGCGCAGAATAGTCCTGCAAGCAACGTAATGAACAAGCTGAAAGATAAAAAACGTCTTTTCATATAACTCTCCCTTTCTCTGATAAAAGCAAAAAAACAACCATGCGCCAGCAGGTTGTTGAAATCAAAGGATCCCTCAACGAAAACATAGCGCAACTTAGCATTACTGCCAAGACAGTCCATCAGCTGTTCGCGTGATGTCCCAACATACAACAGAAAGGCTGCTATACATTTCGGCGATTGTTCCTAGGCTTGCTTCGACGTGTCCTTTCACTCCACAAGATTAATAAAAATCGCGACCTCTACCTCATATTGAGGTACTATTCAGTTGTTTTTCAAGTAGTAATTAGTCTACGTTATATAGCTCAAAATGTCAATCGTTTATTCAGAGGGATAATGCTTGGAAGATTTATTTATTAGTATACACTGAGTGTTTTTATAGAACCTGCTCATTGATATGAGGGAATTCAAAGATAAGCTGCTCATTTATTTTTGAAAGAATGTTCGTGTTTCATGAACAAAAATGTGAGTTTCTTCATGATTATTCTGCGTTTTTACTGTATGATAAGGGATATGAGACTGAGCAGTTCAATTGCTTGGAGTAGTAAGTGAAAAGTTGTAGTTATTTTGGGAACTACAAATAATTAAAGGAAAATGTGAGTAGAAATGACAAAATTAAATCCAGTATATCGTATTTTTTCTGTATTCTTTGGGACAACATTGACAGCGTTTGCTATTTTTTTGCTGCTAAAAAGCGGTTTTGGGACGGATACCTTGAGTGTCTTCCTAACAGGAATCCAACAACATGTATCTATAGAATTTGGGTATCTTAGTATGCTCTTCAATCTTTTAGTGATTATTTTAGCTTTTTTTATTCAAAGAGAATTGATGGGTGTCGGGACGATCATCAACGGTTTTGGTCTCGGGCTGATCTTGAATTTCTTTTTCTATATTTTAGGCGATTGGACGATGGGAGCACCCTTGTTTTGGGGACTACTTGGGGCCGTTTTGTATGGCATTGGCATCGGATTTTACGTATCTGCACAAATGGGTTCAGCAGCGATCGAGTGTTTGTCCTTTATGTTAGAAGCAAGAACGAAATTCAGCCTACGAACGGTTCGTATAGGTATTGATGCATCGTTTGTGATTTTGGGGTTATTGTTAGGAAGTAAAGACTTCCATATCGCTACATTCGTCTGTCTATTATTGACGGGACCAGTCGTGGAATGGATGCTGAAGCGCAGTATGAAATTGAATAAAAGAGAACCATCAAAATAATAAAATTGGATAGAGTCAAAAGAAGAGTCCTGAGCTAGGGGCTTTTCTTGTTTTCATGATATGATGCACTAGATAGTAGAAAGAGAATGAAGGGAGCTGCTGACAATGGTGACATTAAAAGAAAAAATCATTGCAGAAAGCAAACGTCTGGGTATTGATAAAATTGGTTTTGCTTCAGCGGAGCCCTTTGATCAGTTGCAGGAATCACTGGAAGAACAGAAAAATCGGGGCTATACCTCAGGCTTTGAGCATCCGGTGATCGAAGAGCGGCTCTATCCGGAGCGAACATTTGATAATCCTCAGACGATTATTGCGATTGCATTGGCCTATCCAACAAAGGCAAGAGAAAAAATACCACGAGATGAAAAAAGAGGGCAATTTGCCCGTGCGTCATGGGGGATCGACTACCATGATATTCTTCGCGAACGTTTAGAACGACTCATTGCGTTCATTCGAGCGCAGGCAGAATCGTTAGAAGAAGCGGAGAGCTGGCAGTTCAAACCGCAGGTGGATACTGGAGAGCTGATCGATGTTGCAGCGGCACAGCGTGCAGGACTAGGCTTTATTGGTAGAAATGGGCTATTGATAACAGAAGAGTTTGGCTCTTTTGTTTATTTAGGCGAAATCGTGACCAATATCTCGTTTGCACAAGATGAGCCCGTTCCTTTTGGCTGTGGTGAGTGTACACGTTGCATTACGGCTTGTCCAACGGATGCACTTTTGGGTGACGGACGTATGAACGCGAAACGATGTCTTTCTTACCAGACGCAGACAAAAGGCATGATGCCAACAGAGTATCGAAAGAAAATGGGTAGTGTGATTTATGGCTGTGATATTTGCCAACTAGTCTGTCCTTACAATAGAGGAAAGGATTTTCATTTTCACGAAGAAATGGAACCGGATATCGAAGAGGTTTACCCACGATTGCAGCCCATGCTTAGTCTATCGAATAAGGCATTTAAAAAGCAGTTTGGTCATCTCGCTGGATCTTGGCGTGGGAAAAAACCACTACAGCGTAATGCCTTGATTGCTTTAGCAAATCTTGGTGGTAGAGAAGCGTTACCCGATATTCTCGCTTGTACAGAAGATGTGCGGCCTGTGATTCGAGGGACTGCAGTCTGGGCAATCAGCAAGCTGGGGAATCGTGAGCCGGAAAAATGGCTGGGGATTCTTAAAATACTCCAACAAAAGGAGAAGGAAGAAGACGTCTTGTTGGAGCTTGAAGTGGCGATAGCAGTATTGACAAAAAGTGCTCTTAAGTAAAGAAGCAATGAAAAAACCAGAAGTCAGACAAGAAATCTGATTTCTGGTTTTTTTAGTGGTAGTTGGAACAACATTATTTGAAAATCGATTCTTCTGTCAAAGGTTCTTTATATCCGATATGGTCATTCCAAAGAGTTTGAAAAGTAGGAAAGGAAAAATTCTTTTTTAATTGTTGGAGACTGTTTATATCAAATAGTAATTCCGTTAGAAAATCGGTAACGATCAACACGTCTTTTTCGGATTGTTTTGAGAAAGAGAAAAGAAAGACATAACGAACCATCTTTTTCTGCCATAAAATAGGCTTTTTTAGTGAAAGAGCGGCTACTATGCTTGTATCTCCAACAGGTTCTAAAGGGTGAGGCAAAGCAATCTGATTCCCGTATTCGGTTGCTCCTAGCTGTTCACGTTGTAAGATAGAATGAAAATAGTGCTCTTGAGTGTCGCTATCAGCGATGTGGGCAACAAGGAATCGTAGAACCTCTTCTTTCGTAGATAAGTCGATATTTTCAAAAAATAGTTCTTCAGAAAAATAATCTGAAAATTTATTAGGAACCTCAGCCTGTTTTAATCGGCCAGAAATTGCTTGAATATCCTGTGCTTCTAAAAAATTGGATATTTGGATCACAGGTATAGGGAATTCAGTGTTTAATTCGATGGTGGAAAAAATATAATCAATGTCTGTCAATGTTCGTTTCTCCAATTCACTGGCCTCGATGATTTCGAGGCGAGCAATTTGATTGGCGAAGCGCTGCTGGATTTTGAATGCCAATAGCTGGGAAGTACCGCGACCGCTCGCGCAGACGATCAAAATATGGAATTTTCGTTCCGTTTTTTTTGTTTCAAGGGCCAATGCTAGATGTAATGCTAAAAAGCCTGTTTCATCCTCAGAGATTTGTGTGCCTAATTGTGATTCAATCAAATTACTTGAAAAAACCGCTAGCTCAAAAGCAAAGGGATAATTTTTTTTGATTTCAGTCAATAACGTGTTACGGCCAACAAGTCCATAAGTCGCTCGGGTGATCAAAGCGCAGAGATGAATCGTGAAATTGCTGTAGAACTGTAAATCTGTTGCAAGAGAAATGCCATAGGAGCTTTCCAGTGCAGCTGCTATTGTTTCAAAAAGCCGCTCAGCAGTTTCCCAGTCTGCAGAGTTTCGATCCAATGCTTGAATTGTCCGTTTACCGAGCAGGTGGATCGTCACGTAATAAATTTCTGTATAAGGAAAAATCAAGTGGAATTCCTGCTCGATTCTGGCAGCGATAGCTCCGGCAATGACAAATTCCTGATTGCGTTCAAGATGGTGGTACTGTCCTTGTTCCACATGGATCAAATCATCTGCTTTAATTCTCAGGACCGCGATAACCAAATGGATGACTAGGTTTTTTCTGGCCGTATCGGTCATTGCAATAGGTTGTTTCTCTAATTCTTGATCGACGATTGTGGAGATACGCAGAAAAATTTCTTTAGAAAAAATGGCATCCAAATGATTTTGTGCAGATGAATAGTTCTGCTGATGAAAGAAATATTCCGCCATACACAATCGAATGTCCTTCTCAGAGCCCTTCAGATAGTAGTGATGATCAAACACGAGCTGTAATGCATATTTTTCAAGCTGTTGTTTGACCTCTTTAATCAAAAGCGTGAAGGAAGAACGACTGATGAACAGTTCTTCACAGAAGAGATCCACCGTGTACTTTTTCTCGGAAAGCAAGAGGACTTTAAGCACATACTCTATGCGTTGCTGATTATTTTGTGGAATATCCTCTGTCGTATCAGATGTACGTTCTAGGAAGGTTGAGAATAACGCTTGATCATCAATATGAAGCTTGTAGCCTAAAACGGGTCGGGATAAAATGCGACAACCGTTCTTCTTCAACTCCTCTTCATGCTGCCGTAGATCTGTACGTAACGTTCGTGAAGAGATAGCCAACTTATTTGCTAATTCATTTCCATTTATATAGTCAGTTCTAATTGCTAAGAGCTGCAAAAGATCGATCATTCTTTTTTTCATAGGACACCTACTTGAAAAACATATTTTCTATTTCTTATGAATAGTATAAACTGACGATAATGGCTTTTCAATTTTTTCAAGATTCTTTCGAGCTAGACTATTTCCGCCAAATAACGGAAATAGTCTATGTTGAGTGGAGATAACATAAATTTTAAGATGGAGGGGAAGAAGATGAATATTTTAGTTTGTTGTTCGTCGGGTATGTCTTCAAGTATCCTCGTAAGAAAATTACGGGAGGAGGTAAAAAATAATCACCTGGAAGAGATCAGGGTTGGGGCCTGTTCGTTAGAAAATCTGGCATTATTTATCAAACAAACAGATTATATTTTGGTTTCCCCGCAGCTGAGCTTTCGAATGGAAACGATCCAAAGCTTGATAGGAGCGCGTGAAATCCCTATCTACGAGATTGCTAAGGAAGACTTCGGAGAGATGAACGCGAAAAAAATACTTCTCGATTTCATGCTATTTGTAAATTCAGAGGAGGAAAAAAGAATGGATAAAAGTAACGCAGGCAAATTTTCTGATAAGCTCCAAAGTGGTGTCGTTCGCTTTTCTAATAATTTGGTTATCAAGACGATCGCCAATGGGATGCTGCGAATACTGCCAATCACTATTATTGGTTCTATTGCAGTCATTTTATTGAACTTAGAGATTCCAGCTTGGAAAAACTTTTTGGAAAACTCGGGACTAAGCAGCATCATTGGACTTGGTTCAGCACTGACTACAGATATTATTACGATTTATGTTATTCTGGCGCTAGCCACTGAAATGGCGAACAATCTAAAAAAAGGCCAGCTGGAATCTATTATGTTTTCAATGATGAGCTTCTTTATGCTGACACCGATCGCCGTATTTGAGGTAGGGGACAGCACGACACGAGCCTTTGAATTATCTTTATTAGGGTCAAAAGGGATGTTTGTCGGTATGCTCGTGGCTCTGACTGTGCCATATCTTTATGCCAAACTGATCGATTTGAATCTAACGATCAAGCTACCGGAATCAGTACCGCCTATGATTTCACGAACCTTTTCTTCATTGATTCCCGGACTAATTATTGCTGTTGTGACGATTACGATCAGCGGGCTGTTTCAGGCAACAGCTTTTGGTAATATTCATAATTGTATTTATACCCTATTGCAAACGCCATTACAGGGCTTGGGTGCTTCTATCTTTACCATGTTGTTTATTGTATTCTTTGGTGAAATCCTTTGGTTTTTTGGTATTCATGGCAGTGGGGCACTAGGTGCAATCACCTCTACCTTGTATTTGCCTCCATCGATTGAAAATATCAATGCTTATGCAGACGGTATTGAGATGCCGAATATTTTGACTGAATCATTTCTGAATGTCTATAAAGGTCCCCGACATTTGGCTTTGGCGTTACTGCTTGTCATCGTTTGCCGCAGCATTCAATTAAAATCAGTTGGGAAAATTTCTGTCGTGCCGGGACTCTTTGGGATTAGTGAACCGATGAAATTCGGGATACCAATGGTGCTAAATCCGTTGATTTTCGTACCGATGACCTTGGCACCCGTTTTTTCAATTGGGATTGCTTATGTTGCGACGATCATTGGGTTTCTACCAAAAGTAGGAGTGACGCTTCCGTGGGCAATGCCGCCGATAGTTAGTGGAATATTAGCTGGAGGCTGGCAAGGAGCTTTCATCCAAATTATCCAGTTCATCGCAATCATTGCATTGTATTTGCCATTTTTAAAAGCTTTAGATAAGCAAAAAGTGACAGAAGAAAATGTGGTAGAGACAAAGCCGGAGGAGAAAGTTACAGTAGACGCAATATCTACAAAAGGAGTGGAAGCGGAGTGATAGAA
Organism: Enterococcus sp. 9E7_DIV0242; assembly: GCF_002140975.2. Classification (NCBI taxonomy): domain Bacteria; kingdom Bacillati; phylum Bacillota; class Bacilli; order Lactobacillales; family Enterococcaceae; genus Enterococcus; species Candidatus Enterococcus clewellii. Next base: position 2,284,378 of record NZ_CP147247.1, on the reverse strand, counting down.
GAACAGTTAAGAGAATTAAAGTCGCTTCACGAGGTAGTTTTGGAAGGAACGTTCAATTTTCGAGATATTGGCGGCTATAAAGGCGTGAATAATAAAAAAGTAAAAACCGGCTTGTTTTTTCGCTCGGACGATTTGTCACAGTTGACAGAGCATGACTGTCAACGATTAGTTGACATGGAACTGCGTACGATTTTTGACTATCGAAATCAGGTGGAGCGTCAACTTCGACCCAATAAAGAGGTTATGAATACCCAAACATTGAATTATTCGCCGAAAGCAGAAGTGGCAGTTGTCGCTTCCGCAGAAGCTAGTAGTGATCAGTCAAAGGTTGAAAAACTAAATAAGCTGGCAAAAACAGAACAAGGCAGAAAGATGCTGGTTGACCGTCAAATGGACATGAGTCAACAAATGAGAGACTTGGTTAGTTTGCCAGAATCCTTGATTGTCTATCGTGCTTTGGTTAATGTGCTGAGGCGAGAAGAACAGTTGCCGATGGTGCAGCATTGTCATGGTGGAAAGGATCGAACGGGCTGGGGCAGCGTGATTCTATTGATGATCTTTGGTGTTTCTGATGAAGATATCAAGCTGGATTATTTGCTGACAAGAGCAATGAATGGTGTGCGCAACCAACGAAGACTGAACGAGTATAAGCAGTATACAGAGGATCGATTTGTGTTGGATTATTTATATAGCTTGATGGATACGCGGATTCATTACCTAGAGAGTGGGTTTGACGAGATGTTCGCCGTATATGGGTCGAAAGAAAACTATTTAATAGAAGGTTTAGGATTAAGTAAAGAAGAAATTCAGCTTTTTCAACAAAAGTATATGCAGTAATTAGCAGAATCGAGAGAAACTTCCTATAAGGGGAAGCATCTTTCGATTCTTTTTCTATTTATTTAGTAGAAACTGGGCTAAATTTACCTGTCTTTTTCACGGAAAATTGCTGAAAATAGATTGAAAACAGCATAAATCTTGACTTTTTACATTACATTTTTGCGATAAACGGTCCTTTTCTTGAAAAAAAAGAATAAGTAACACAAGAAAAAGATTAAAAAAAACTAAGGAAACTATCATTTAGTCATTTTTTTATAAAAAATGTAAGTTTTTTGAAATTAGAAAACAACTATGAAAACTCACTAATAAAGGCTTTTCTAGCATATTTTTTTACAAAGTGTTACGAAAAATAAATCCTTGTAATGAATTGTCACGGTATATTTACCTATGAAATATGGAGGGATGATAAAGTATGGACAGTCTCAACGAGAGATAACAAAACATTTTTATGGAGGAATTAACTAAATGCGATCTATTAAAACAATTCTTGTAGGAACAATTTTAGCAGCAGGCTTTGGAATTTTTGCCGGAACAGCGGACGCACATGCAGACACTTTATATACAGTACAATCAGGAGATTCACTTTCTAAAATCTCACAACAATTCAGTGGAGACAATTCATTGATTGAAGCAATCGCTACTGACAATAACATTTCGAATGTCAATGTGATCTTTGCCGGACAACAATTAACAATCAGAACAAATGATGGTGTAGTTGTTGAAACAGCAGCTCCAGCGGTACAAGCAGAAGTACAAACACAACCAACAACAGAAACAGCTGCAGCACCTGTTGCAGTAGCTGAATCAACATATACAGGAACATCCTCTTCTGCCAAAGAATGGATTGCTCAAAAAGAATCAAGCGGTTCTTATTCAGCGACAAACGGCAGATATATCGGAAGATACCAATTAGATTCTTCATACCTGAATGGTGACTATTCAGAAGCCAATCAAGAACGTGTAGCCGATCAATACGTAGCACAACGCTATGGCTCATGGGAAGCAGCCCAAGCATTCTGGTTAGCTAATGGCTGGTATTAATCAAAAGCGAGTAAAATAGAATAAACGAATGTTTGGAACAACAGTCAGAGAGGATTCTGATTGTTGTTCCTTTTTTTGGGCTCATTGTCAAATTGGACTGATGAGTAGAAATAAGGAGGTTGGTTATTGAAAGAGAAAATCTTTTGATAACCAACTTCTTTGTTATGTCATTTTTATCAGATCGTTCATAAGAAAAATTCGTGTTTTCATATTTTGAAAGGATTTAAACCCATAAGAGACACGCTTTAGTGCTTTTATATGAGTATTCATTGCTTCTATTTTTCCATTCGAATAAGGATAAATCATGGCGTTTCGGATTCCTTCTTCATAGGTTAATAAGTTGGTGATTGATTGACGAAATACTTCATCTAATTCTTCTGGAAGGGTCCGTAGTTGTTCAAAGAATTGTTCATGATCTTTCCTTCGGAAAGCCTCGGTTAATTCATGAAATACTTGATACGTAAAACGCAGTGCCGGAGAAAACTCAAGGAGTCGATCAATCATCATGGCTTCTGTCAGATAAGGAAACTTAGGGGCTCTAAAGCTGCGCCAAGTTTTGTAGGTCGAATGATTAACATGGGCTCGATTTTTCAATAAAAAGCGCCAATTACTTTTTAATTTATTCGCTAAAGGATGTTTATTTTCCTGTCTCAATCGCGCAACCTCTTTGATACGAAAGGCATTAAAGGCCCGATTAAGGTGTTGAACAACATGAAATCGGTCAACGACCAACTTTGCTTGAGGGAATACACGGGGAATCAATTGAAAATAAGCGGCATTCATATCTGTGACTAGAAATTGTACCTTCTCCGGATTTGAACATTTTTGAAAGTAATGAACCAAATGGTTCAATTTTCTAGAAGGAAGAATATCAATCAGTTCACCTGTTTCTCCATCAGCACAAATAAAACTCATCTTATCTTCAATAGACGTATGAGAACGGAATTCATCAACCATTAAAACAGAAGGCAGATAGGTTCGTTTTCGTGTAGGAAGATAGGCTTCTGTTGTCTTAAGTACACGAATGACTGTCGTAATAGAGACATGGCACAGAGAGGCAATCAGGCGAAGAGATATCTTCTCTTTTAGTAGTGCAAGAATTTTAATCTGTAACTGTTTGGCAATAAAGCAATGTGGTGCAACGAAATAAGACTGAGCCGTCCAGTGGCGAGAACAGGAACGACAAAAGTAGCGTTGTTTCGCTAATTTCATGGCTAGGGGCAAGTATTGATAGGAATCAAAACGAATCATTGTCGCTTTTGTTCCATTTTTAACCACTGCTTGTTTCCCCGTGAGGGGAACTTTTGAAGAAGAGCAGTAGGGACAATGAGCCATACAGGGAGAAAGCTTGGCGTGAACGATAAGTGTCTGCGTTCCTTTGATTTTTTGTTCTGAGACTTCTGAAATAGTTAGGTTTTTGTCTATTATTCGTAGCATTTTTTTGATAGTATTAGTCATAGCATATCGTTCCTTCCGATTAGATTTGGTTGTGGTGACTTAATCCTATCAGAGAACGATATGTTTTTTTAGATAAAAATAAACATGGGACTGAAAAAAGTATTTCTACTTTCATCAGTCCCATTTATTATAGAGCCTTTTTTTGTTTTATTTGATGCAGAAATAGCACTAAAGGAACAGCGTAATTCAAATTAGTAGTGTTTATGAGGAAAAATTTATACAATAAGGAAAAGAAAGAAGGAGGAAGAAAAATGGATACATTGATTCATAACATTAAGAAATATGCGTTACTCAGAGGAATTGTATATATATTATTAGGATTAGCGGTTGTAATCAATCCGTCTGCAGTATTTAAACTTGCGGTTTACGCAGTGTCAGGTTATCTGGCCTTTATGGGGATACTTGATTTGATGGATGGCATCAAGGAAAAGCGTTCTACTGGCGGCTATAACAGTAGCTTTGTTTTAGGTATTTTCCTATTGATCGTCGCTGCGATCGTATTGATTTTTGCCAAAGGAATTGTCAGCATTTTGCCGATCTTCTTAGGATTATTAATTGCAGTTTTTGGTGCTTCACGTATCGTGCAGGCATTCAATCTGAAACAATATGTGAATGTCAATTGGACACTTTTTCTGATTTACGGGATCATTCTATTGATCGGTGGCTTGCTACTTGTATTTAATCCATTCAGAAGTGTACTGCTACTATTTCAAATATTTGGCGGTATCTTGATCTTTATGGGGATATCAGAATTTTTGACTCTTATCCAACTGCGAAAAATAGATGATTAATAGGTTTAAAAACGGGGCTGTGACATAACTCATTGTGAGAGCCTATCAAAAAGAAGCGAACCAAAAAATTGTAAAATAATTTTTTGGTTCGCTTCTCTTTTTGATTTTTAGCCCTTTGTTTTTCTCTCTGACAGCCAGTTTCATCATATTTAATGCCATGACAACGATGCCTGATTCCTTTCGGACGTTCGCCAAGCCTCGAACATGGTATCGTGTGAAACCTAAACAAGCTTTCATACTTCCAAAAACAGTCTCCACATCAATCTTTCGACGCGCGTAAATCTTACTTGTTTCTGAAGTTGAAAGCAATTCTCTTTGTTTTGCCTTAAAATATTCCCACGAAGGATTGACCGTAATCTTTCTTCTGTTTCCTTTTCGAGTCAAAGCTTCTGGAATCACCCGTTTATTCTCATCATACTTCTCTGCTTGATATTCTTTGAAATCTCGTACAAATCCCTCTTTATCAGGACGTTTTCGATAGGCATTAAAATTGAATCGAACTCCTTTGGAGTCAATGTAATAGTCTTCTTCTGCATGATACATCCAGTTTATTATTTTTCGTTCATCCGTTTGCCATTTACGACTTTTTTCTTTGTGCATTGTCCCATAAGGGATCAATGCAGTATGTGTCGATAACTCATCCTCCAAATAACGATAGTTTCTTTCAGAACCGTAGCCGGCATCTGCTACAAGGTATGTCTTCTCTTGTTCAGCTATGTTCATTCTTTCCAACAATGGAATCAGTGTTTTTGTGTCTGTTGGATTTTGATAAACGTCATAGCCTAACACAAACTGGTTACAGGTCGCAATTTGTAAATTATAGGCAGGTTTTAATTGACCATTTCTCATCGGGTCTTCTTTGACTCGCATAAAAGTAGCCTCATGATCTGTTTTTGAATAACTATTTCGAGTACCACAAATAGACAGTCGAGTTTGGTGTTCAACCATCCTTTCACGCCGTTCTATCAACTTACGTTTCTGTGATTTTAGTGTCCGCCGTTCTTGTTTCGCTGGGTTAGGAGAGACCTTCTTGGTCTCCTTCACTTTCTCCTCTAGCTCTTCAAGACGCAGCTCCATTCGAGTAATGACTTCATCAACCATCTCTAGCGTGAGGGATGAACCATCAGGGATTTGCTTGTTTCGATAAGCTTCTTTCAATTCCGCCATCATCTGAAGAATGGTCTCTCGATTCATCTGATCAAATTTAATGGTGCTCTTTTTCCAGACAAAGCTGTATTTATTCGCATCGGCTAGAATTTTCGTTCCATCAATAAACACTGCGTCATCAATCAATTGACATTTCCGCAGATAATCGACCAATGAATCCAGCCCTTTAGTAAGTAGGTTCTCTATTTCGACAGAAACCCTAAAACGAGCAATTGTCCGATAAGAAGGTAGCTGTTCTTGCGTCAACCAACGAGCCGGTAGGCTCTCTTCTGCCAGTTGTTCAATCTTACGACTACTGAACACACTACGAGTGTAGGCAAATAAAACTAATTTCAACATAGCAGCTAAGTCGTATTCTCTAGGTCTTCCAAAAAAATAAGGGTCACTGATTTGAAGCGATTCAACTAGTTCATTGATGAACCAAGCCGTATTCTCTTTTTTTGGAATATAGGAAGTAGTAATATCTAAAGTTAGTTGATTCATGTTATAATAAGTATGCATGATTTTAGTCCTTTCGAGGAGTAGAATGGGAAGAGTACGGAGTGCAATCTGTACTCTTTTATTGTACCCAAAAAAACTTATGAAATGAACTGGTTTCAGTCGTTTCATAAGGTTTTTTGCTTTTAGAGCTATGACTTATGTCACAGGCCCGCTTTTTTTATTTTGGCTGATAAGGGAAAAAGAAGTTTAGGAGCCGAATGCTCTATTTGATTTATTAAAAACTAATTGGGTTGCTCAATCACCCATGATCTATGCTTTTTTCTCTTTTGAAAAACAATTGTACTAATGTAATAAACTGTTATATAAAAGGGGTGTTCCACTATAATTGGTATGACTTTGTGAGCATAAAAGATGTGATTTAATATTCTCGATGCTATAATGAAGCCGTTGTTTTATAAGCAAATAGTATGCTAGAAGAAATGGAGGTCAGCTATGTATTATGTTTTGCTTGAATCCAGAGATATAAGAGAAAACCTAGCTGCAGAGCAGTATTTATTGAATCAATTGGATTTCGACGAGCCACTCGTCCTTTTTTATATTCAAAAACCCTGTGTGATTATTGGACGGAATCAGAATGCATTAGCTGAAATCGATATGGCTTATGCCGAAAAGAAAAATATCACGATCACTCGAAGACAATCAGGTGGTGGTGCAGTTTATGATGATTTGGGGAATGTCAGCTTTAGCTTTGTAATGAATGCAGAAGGGAAGAATTTTGGTGATTTCACCACACTAACCAAACCTATTTTGGCAGCGCTGCACAAGCTGGGGGCTGTTGGTGCAGAGATGAATGGTCGAAATGACCTTTTTATTGATGGAAAAAAATTTTCTGGTAATGCTATGTATAAAAGAGGGGAAAAGATGTACATGCACGGCACGCTGATGTTTGATGTTGATTTAGCGGAAATGACGAATGTATTGAATGTATCCAAGATAAAAATCGAATCCAAAGGAACCAAATCCGTCAGAAAGCATGTCACAAATCTGAAGCCCTATCTTGACGAGAAGTATCAAAGGTTGACCATCGAAGAATTTCGGAATCAACTACTTTTACAGCTGCTTGGGTCGTCCAGTCTTGAAGAGACTCAAGAAAAAAAATACACACTAACGACTTCTGACCATGAAGGGATACAGAAGCTTGTCGAAGAAGTCTATGGAAATCAACAGTGGATTTACGGGGAAGCCCCGAGGTTTACGATTCACAGAGAAAAGAAATTTCCAGGCGGATTGATCGAGATTGGTCTGTCTATAGAAAAAGGAAGAATTGCTCAGTTGAAAATCTATGGTGACTACTTCAGCCAAAGAGACACACGAGAAATAGAGGAGCGCTTGATTGGACAAGAGTATAGAATAGAGGCGATTGAACAAGCGTTGATAGCTCTTGATTTCAGTGAGTATTTCACTAATATTTCTAAAACGGCATTCATTCATCTTTTGATGGGGAAAACAGAGGAACAGCAATGATTCTATTTGATAAGGTAAGCAAATATTATGACTATAAAGGGACTAAAAAATATGCAGTGAAAGAGCTGGACCTATCGATTCCATCACAGGAAATATTTGGGGTGATCGGTGAAAGTGGTTCGGGCAAGTCAACGCTGTTAAGACTGCTTAGCACACTGGAAAAGCCTGACTATGGACGGGTTTTTATTGATAATAGCGATATTTTTTCTGGAACGAAAGAAGAGTTGCGGCAGAATCGGAAAAAGGTGGGGATGATTTTTCAGCATTTTAATTTGCTGTATAATCGAACAGCATTGGAAAATGTGGCACTCCCATTGAAGTTGGCAGGATCGAAAAATCAGGAAAAAGCACGAGAAGCATTGCGCTTTGTGAAGATGGAAGACAAGTTGACAAATTATCCGAAGCAGCTAAGTGGTGGTGAAAAACAGCGGGTTGCTATTGCTCGAGCACTTGTAAATGATCCAAGCTTGCTTTTATGTGACGAGCCAACCTCAGCATTAGATGGACAAAATGCGTATGAAGTGATGGAGCTACTACGAAGAATCAATCAAGAGTTGGGAACAACGATTATTTTGGTCAGTCATGAGCTGGAGCTAATTAAACAATTGTGCAGCAGAGCGGCTATCTTGGAAAAAGGGCAATTGATTGAAACCGTTTCTTTAGCTCCGTTACCGAAAGAACAAGCATTTCCCTCCTATTATGAACGGGTAAAGGAGCGTTTGAAATGAATGAATACGTGAATCAGCTTACCTATTACTTGCCTGAACTGTCAAAATCCTTGTTAGAGAGCGGAGAAATGTTGCTGTATTCTACACTGGCAGCACTTTTTATCGGGTTACCATTGGGTACGCTTCTGTATCTTATGGGGAAAAGGCCTGATACTTCATCTAGGGCACTGCTTATTTTTTTGAATCGGCTGGTAGATGTTGTTCGTTCTTTTCCATTTTTGTTGCTGGTTATAGCACTAATTCCTCTGACCAGAGTAGTATTGGGCACGGCCTTTGGGACAAGAGCAGCCGCCTTTCCTCTGGGATTTGTCGCAGCAGCACTTTATGCACGACTTGTCGAGCAGGTGCTTTTAGATATCCCGGAAGAGGTCATCGAGTTGGCGAACACTTTGGGTGCCAGTCGTCGTCAGTTGATTTTTCAATTTTTATATGTAGAGGCCAGATCGGGACTAGTGCTGACCTTAACTTCGGTTGTCGTAAGTATGGTTTCCTATTCTACAGTCATGGGGGTTGTAGGCGGGGGAGGAATCGGCGATTTTGCTATGCGCTATGGGTATCAAAGATATGAATATGCATTAATGTATACAGCTATTGTTCTCATGATTATTGTGGTTAGCTTTATCCAGATTGGCGGTAGTCGACTGGCAAAATATATAGATAAGAAGCATTAGGAGGAAGAAAAATGAAAAAGTTTGCAAGAATAGTCATGGCGACGGGGGTGGCACTACTCATTTTTACCGGCTGTGGTGCTCAGAAAAAGGCGAATGATGCACAATCAAAAGAAGCACGTGTGATAAAGGTTGCTTCTCATATGCCTCCGATGACAGATGTAGTGGAGATTGCCGGAGAGGTGATCAAAGAAGAGGGATATGAAATCGAACTCGTTCAGGTGAATGATAATATTCAGTACAATGAGTTGCTCAATAACAAGGAAATAGATGCTAATTTTGCACAGCATGAACCATTTATGGAGAAATTTAACAGTGAAAAAGATGCTGATCTGGTCATGATTCAGAAAATCTATAATGCAAAGGTTGGTTTCTATTCAAAAGAATATACAGCAATTGACCAAATACCCGATGGTGCACAAGTTGCTCTTCCAAGTGATGTTTCTAACGAGGGACGAGCGTTGGCGATTTTAGCCGATCAAGGTCTAATCAAGTTGAAGGCAGGTGTTGGTTTTGATGGGACAATCAAGGATATCGTAGAGAACCCGAAACAACTGGAATGGCTTTCTGTAGATTTGCTGAATCTTGCTGAAGCATACAATGAAAAGAATGTCGCTTTGGTCTATAACTATCCTACCTACATTGCAAAAGTTGGTTTGACACCAGATGACGCGCTGTTTCTCGAAAAAAATATCGATGACCGATTTGCGATTAGCTTGGTTGCCAGAGAAGACAACCAGGATTCTGAAAAAATCAAGGCATTAAAAAAAGCGATGACCAGTGAAAAAGTTCGCTTGTTTTTGGTTAATGATCATAGTGACACCTTACTTCCTGCTTTTTAAAGTAGGCGTGAGAGCATATCGAAAAAATTCAGAGGTATCTGCATTTTATAGGAAATTTATAAAGAACGATATCAGAGCTTGGGCACTATATGGGTATCTCTAAAGTCTGATGTGTTATTAGTTCTGCTAGTCTAGGTGTGCTTAGTAAAACGTTAAGTATAATGCCAAGTTTATGAAATTGAAAAGAAGCATTTCATAAAAGTTGAGCGGATCAATGTGAGAAAACAACAGATGCAATCTAGACTGCTCTTATAAGGGAAGGCTCGTAAAATGACCGATTAGCTAGTAATAGATGTTTCAAGTATAGACGAACTAGCTTAGAATTTATCCATATAGAGAGTGTGAGACAATGTTCATTTCGATGATTGTTTCATACTCTCTTTCTAGTTATGTAGGTAATAAGCAAAGTATTAGTAAGGGATAAGGGAATAATTTATACTGTCGGTAACGATGTCCGTTTGGTAAGAGAAGCATTTCAAAAAATAGTTTTCAGTTTCTGCTATTTGATAAAAAAACGCAGATGATTATTCGCATACAGGTTCAGAATGATAATTAGATTAGAAAAAGTACAGGTTCTCTCTGTTTGTCTTCAAAATTTCTTGTTTTTTATAAATATTTGAGAAGAAAACGCCCCTTTTTTCTGGTATAATGATAACGAGTGTCCTAGGGGGATATTGGTTATTACTTTGTAGTGGATACATAAGATAAGAGAAGTGTGTAGACAATGAAAAGAATGTTTATGTGCTGAAAGGAAGAAATTTATGAAAAGGAAAAAAAGTCTAAAAAGAATATGTCTTGCCAGTGCTGGACTTTTGACTGCTTCTACGGCTTCCGCTTTCACAGGAAATACGATTATTTCTGCACAGAATAAAACAGATGATTCGGTGATTGAAAGTACAGAGCAGAATCAAGAAGTGATACTGGATACAGAAATAGCAACCTCTTATGAAGATTTGGAAGTAAGTTCGTCTTCATCAGTTGAGATACCACCGGTGGAGACTACAGAAGAAACAACTGTAGACGAGTCAACGGAGGAAACAAGTACTGAGGAAAGTAGTACGGAAGAGAGCGATACGTCAACAACCGACTCATCTTCTGATACGGAGGAAAGTACGACAGATAGTAGTACATCGACTTCGGACAGTTCGACTTCGTCAAGCAGTAGTTCGGATACGTCAACAAGTTCTAGTAGCTCGACAAGCTCTAGTTCGTCTTCGTCAAGTAGCTCGAGCACATCAAGCAGTTCAAGTACAACGACAAGCTCTAGCAAACCGAATAAACCAAGCAAGCCGAACAAACCGAATAAACCGAGTATTTCGAACAATAATAATCAAAGTGGTGCAACAGGTGGGAATAATTCTACCTCAACGAATGTTGTTGGTCCTACTCAGAATGTCACACAGTATAACCAGACAACAAATGCAACAAGCACCAATCAGAATGGAATTTCTACAGCAGTCTACTATATTCCGAGAAATCTGACCACACAGGCGTTTATTGATGAAGTTGCAGAGGATGCACGTGAGATTGCCGGTAAGAATAATTTGTATGCTTCTGTAATGATTGCTCAAGCGATTCTTGAGAGTGGTTCCGGAAACAGTGCGTTAGCTTCTGCACCAAACTATAATTTGTTTGGTATCAAAGGCAGCTATGAAGGTGCAAGTGTCAATTTCCTAACGCAGGAAGACACAGGTGGCGGAGACATGATCAGTATCCGTGCCAGCTTCAGAAAGTACCCATCGTATAAAGAATCATTAACTGATTACATGAAGCTGTTGCGTGGCGGTATTAGTGGAAATGATAATTTCTACAGTGGTACATGGAAGAGCAAGACAGACAGTTATCAGGATGCAACTAAGTTTTTGACAGGTAAGTATGCAACGGATACTAGCTATGCATCTAAGCTGAACAGCTTAATCGAAGCCTATGATCTTATGCAGTACGATGAACTGACAGAAAAAAGTGAAACATTTGCCAGTATGGATAAAGATGTTCGACAAAAGAGCAAGAAGACAGATTTATCTAAAAAAGAAGACAGCAAGGAAATGGATGAGAAGTTGGATATCCTCTACCATGTTGTTAAAAAAGGTGAATCTTTAAAATCTATCAGTGAAATATACAACATTCCAATTTCTGCTATTTTAGAACGAAATCAATTTGAACGTCGAATGATTTTTGTTGGGCAAAAGCTGGTTATTCCTACTACTGAAGTAGTGGAGGAAACAACAGTAGTCAAAACTGAGGAAATTGTTGATCGTTCTTTACGAAGTGTTCAACAGGTGATTAATTCACTTCGCGGTGGAGAAAGCAATAAGAAATCATCGTATAATTTGACTGCATCTAAGCAAAAAAGCTCAAGTGTATATGAAGTGCAATCCGGAGATACCTTGGCAAAAATTTCCAAGAAAACAGGAATTTCAGTTCTGTCATTGAAAGAATGGAATAATTTGGATCAGTATTTCTTGACCGAAGGACAGGAATTGGTTTTGACTCCGCCATATGCGACTTCTCTTTAAGACAAATGTAATCGAAAAAGAAGGGTGGGACAGAAGTGGCTTCTGTCCCGCTATTTATTTTTTTGTGGTATCATTTCTACTAGAAAAATCAATGACTAAAGCAAACGAAGCAGGAGATAAATTCTCGAAGGTCTATTGATTACAAGCTGAATGAGCTCGTTCGATTTTTCTGATTTTCTAACTTCTATAAGTAATTGATTCTATGATGCTAGGTGGGGAATAAATGAAAAAGAAGTTTGTGGTATTCTTCGGTGTGCTGAGTTCTTTGGTTGTTTTCGTTTTTTTTTATACGGAGTCTAAGAAGGGCCAATCAACCCAAAACATCGATGCGTCAGATGTGTTATTTCAAAAAGAAGACATGGAGTTTTGGCTTATAACAGATCCGCACTACATAGATGAGACGCTTTATGATGACGGGTCTGCATTTGAGTACATCAAAACAACGGCGGCAGGAAAAGACCTGACCTATCAGAAGGAAAGCTTACAAGCCTTAGTTGCAGAGGTGCTAAAAGAAAAACCAGATGGCTTAATCGTTACAGGAGATGTTACGTTGAATGGAGAGCTTGTCAGTGGTGAAAAATTTGCTGAAATTCTAGAACCGATAAGACAAGCGAAAATCAAGGTTTTTGTTATTCCGGGTAATCACGATATCCATGATGGCTGGGCAAGAAAGTTTACAGGGGATACACAGGAAAAAACAGCACAGATTTCTGCAGCAGATTTTAAGGAAATATTTTCCGATTACGGTTACAGTCAGTCGATTAGTCAGGATGAAAAGTCTTTGAGCTATTTGATTTCAATAAATGACAAGTACAATTTCATTTTTTTGGATACCAATATATATACCTTGGAGCCGTCTACTCGAAACCCAACAACTGCTGGTAGGATAGATGAACAGACCAAGAAATGGATTGAAGAACAACTTCGTTTCGGTACAGAGAATGGGAAACAGACTCTTGTCTTTATGCACCATAACTTATTTTCTCATAATGAACTCGTTAATAAAGGCTATGTCTTGAATAATGCAGCGGAAATGCGTACACTTTTTTCAGAGTACGAAATTCCTGTTTCTTTTTCAGGGCATATCCATGCTCAAGATATTCTAACAGACGCAGAGACCGGTATCACAGAAATTGTTACAGCTTCATATGCTATTACGCCACATCCGCTTGGGGTAATAACTCTAAACGATCAAAAACTTACCTATGCTAGAGAAGCCATCAATGTCTCACAATGGGCGAAAGGGAATCAATTGACGAATGAGGATCTGTTAAATCATGATCGCTATTTGGAAGAAATATTCCTTAAAGAAAGCCGAAGTCTGGGGTATCGCTATTTACTTGAAGCTGGGTACACGAAGGAGTCAGAGCTTGATACGGCGGCTGAACTTGTTGGAGAATTGAATCGACGTTTTTTTACTGGTGAAGACTTCATTTCTGATGGTGAGGTAGAAGAAATCAGGCAATCAGAAGCATATCAGATTATTTCAGAAGAGTCATCTGAATTGAAGGAGTACCTTGATTCGATTATTCAAGATAGGAATGAAAATGATACTTTGTTTGAAAAATCTTTGAAATAAATAATATGAGTGAGTTGAATTGGATGACTTGTCTCCAAAAAGGCAACCTATTTATAGATAGAAAGCAGTCGTTGAAAGAAATAAGAAATCATAAAAATATTATAGAAAGATACGATCAATTAACGACTTATCTCTATAATTTATATAAAACTATAAAAAATTGATGATTGGTACGATTGAAGTGAAAAGGAGGATAGGATAAAATAGATATGTAGCGATTTTTTAATATAAACTAGGAAGGCTGTGAACGCATGTTCTCTTTTTTAAAAAAAGGCAAAAATAAATCTAGAAAAGATTATGATGATTACGATGAAGATGAGTACTACGATGACGACGAGTACGATGATGATGATTATGACGACGATGACGATTACGACGATGATGATTATGACGACGATGATGATTATGACGATGACGATGATGATGATTATGACGATGATGATGATTATGACGATGATGATGATTATGACGATGACGATGACGACGATGACGATGACGATGATTATGACGATGACGACGATGATGATTATGACGAAGCGCCAAAACGTTTCCCTTTCAAAAAGAAAGAGAAGGTTGTTCAATCTGCGCCTAAGAAGAAACGTCCTGTACGCGTAGAAACTGATGAGCTTGATGAACTTCAAGAAGAAAATGATTTGCTTCAAGAAGAACTGCGCCAATTAAAAGCAGAGCTTCGTAAGAGTCAGCGTGCATCAGCTAAGGTTGAAGCAGAGATTGCTGATCTGAAAGAAGAAAATGAGTCGTTGGAAAATGAGCTTGCAACTGTTCAAGCTGTTCCGAAAGACTATGAAGCGCGGTTGGTTGAGCTACAGCAGCTTCAACGTCAGTATGATGAACTATCAAGAGATCATACACGACAAACAGATGAGCTTGATCTAAATCGTAAGAAAGCAGAACGTTTCTCACAAAAAATTCGTCAATATGAGCAAGAGTTGCTTTCAAAACAAGATGAAATTGATAAGTTATCTGAAGATCGAATCGTTATCATGGCGAGTGATCCAGTAAGTACTGACACAGGTACTTATGAAGAATTATCAAGAGTGCGTCAAGAGCTTGAAGCAGCGAAGCGTCGTTTAGCTCAGCAAGAACTTTCGAATGAAACGAAGCTGTCCAAAGAAGACATTGGTGAAGTATTATTGGAAGCCAAACGTCAGGCAAAAGAGATTATTAATCAAGCGAACCATCGCGCACAATTAGTGAATGAAGAGGTTCAAAGAAAAGCGGCAATCTTGAAACGTCTTGAAAGAGCAGAAAAAGAATATACGAATTACTACAACCGAATCAAGAATGTGAAGGAAGAATCTGAGTTGGCCTTTAATCAAATTATTGATTTAGTTAAAGACGATCAGATGGATATCTAAAAGGAGGAGAGATTCAGTGAATGAGGCATTTGATGTATTTTTTCACCAAAAAGCAATTCCTGATTATTTTGGAACGACCATTTTTGAACAAGAGTCTATGGAAGAGCTTGCAGTTGAATGTGAAGCCATCTATAGCCGAGTAACTGGTAAGAGTCTGTCTTTAACAGAGAGTGATGATCTGTTGGAACAGTTGCGGCATTCACAGAATCATCGTAACTACCTTGAAATCCAGTTTTTCCAAGTTCAATTAGATGAAGAAGCGTTACTGGATGAATTGAAGGAGCTTTTCCCTCAGTTTGTCTGGGTCAAAGTATCGGAAGAAATTGAAGAAGAATTCAGCACGTATGCCTGTGAGTTTTTACCTCTGTTCTTCAAAAATGATGCGGAAGAAGAACCTATCGCCTTTAACTTGAAGGAAAGTTTGAGACAAATGAAAGGCGATCTTAAGTTATCAATCAGTGAACAAGTAGAAGCGCATCTTCATGAGATACTAAAGGATGAAGATGATACAACGTTTGATGTTGGCGAGCTTTCTTTTCCAGTTGATGTGAGTGTGACGTCTGTACCAGAAGTCCCGAAGAAAACTGAAAAGAGTAAAAAAGCAAAGAAGGCTTCAGATAAGACGTCTCGTAAAGTAAGAGAAGTCAGTGAACATCCTATTGTTCGCTCAGAGGAAAATGAAGTCGTTTTTCTAAAGGAAAGCTTGAAACGGGAAAAAGCGTCAAAGGAACGTGTGCGGGTAGCAAAAGAAAAATTGGAACAAGAACTGCTCGCTATAGAAAATAATTTGCTTGTCAGTGGGTTAAAGCGATTCAAGAAAAATAGAAAAATAAAGGTAGAAGAAGAGGACTGGTACAAGCCAGTAAAAATTGACCTTATTCATTATGATGATTTGTATAAAAAGGCAAAATTCATTGAACAATCCTGGAAGCTGAACAAGGAGTTGGTGACAATCACTGAAAAAATGACTGTGACCAATAATGAATTGACTTATGAGCGAGAGCGAGTAGAGCGAATCAAAAACAGCGTTTCTGAGATGGATCTTCAATCAATGATGGAGCAATGTCATTTGATCAATAATAGAGTAAGGATTCATCGAGGCTTTTTCTTCTTTATCAAACCTCATGTTAAGCTATATCAAATTGATTATGAACAGTTGGAGAGAATTAGTGCATTCTTTGATATCATCCAAACTGAAAATCGTTTGTTGGAACAAATTATTCTTAAATCATAGAGCTATCAAGTTGTATATACCTTGATTCTCAAATATCAGTAAGACCTGAAAGGAAAATTCTTTCAGGTTTTTTTGTGTTTAAAAAAAGATAGATGATCTTCTGGAGAGGAAACCCAAGGCAGGATTGCTCTGAACTTTATAATATAACGGAAATGAAATTATTTTTATTAATTCTAATCGAAATCACATTTTAATGAGTTTGAAATGTAAGGAAATCGTCTGATATATTTCTTTTTCGTGATTTTTATTAGGCTGAAATAGATAGATGTAAACACCGTTGTACTAGCGTTTTAGGAGATATTGTGAGCATTTTTTTAAAAGTAGAAGAGAATATAAAAAGAAAATATTTTGTTTTTGAAATAATTTTTATCATCAAAATATGTTTTTTGTTGATAAAAAAGTGAGAGCGAAAAGAGAAAATTCTTTGATATACTTAATAAGAAAATTTGTTTCTTTTGATAAAAAAGAAAAGTAGGTGAGCGAATGAGCGTAGCATTGGGATTTGTTGATTTTTCTGATGATGGAGAAACATTTGACAAAATACAAAAGTTTTTAAAAAAAGATTTTTCTGTACATAAAATCAATAAAGACGAACTTTTTGATAACAATGTTTTAGATCAAGAGGATACAGTGATTATAAACATAGGTGATGAAGATAGTTATGCTGTCTGTGAAGTCATTACAAGTATCAGGAACAGCCGATTTGGCTTGTTGCCAATTTGGGTTTTTGGTGAGCGAGAATTGACGTATGAGCGATTGCTGTTTCTACAATTAGGAGTGAATGGTGTATTTGATAAATCATTCAGCTTGTCTGAACTGTTTCTCTCTATTGATAATTCTATAAAATATCCCTGTAAAACAGAAGAGCAGGCGAAGGGAATTGACAGCGGAGAAGAAAGCTGTGACATCAAACTTATCCATAGTAATTTTTCGGTCAGCTTAGATGGCAAATCAGAGATTGAACTAACTAAAATGGAGTTCAAGTTGCTGGAATTCCTATCGGTCAAACCCAAATGTACATTTGCTTATAAAGAAATTTATGAACACTTGTGGCATCAGGAATATCATAGTAGCAGACGGTATCGAATCAGTAATACCATTTTTCGTATAAGGGAAAAGTTGGGTGATTTGGATGGTTCAAGGTATATTAAAACGGTTCATTCAAAAGGGTATTTATTGAATGTGGAAGAAGTGCAGCGATAAAAAACTGCATATAAGAAAAATAAATGTGGTTTCACTTTTTTGGAAACGACAGATTGAGGTTGATTAGGAGTAGAAAGGGTTGGCTTCTTGTATCAGTCGTCCAAAAAATTGAAATATATAGTGTGTTGGACGAACATACGAACAATCTTTTAATTGGAAAGGAGTTGAGATAAAAAATGAAAATCGGAAAAAAGTTTTACCTATTAATGGCTGTAATAGTGGCTCTATTACTAGGAAGCATTCCTTTCCTTGGAAAAACGAATGCAATCAAGGCATCTTCTGATGAGTATAAGTTGGAGATAGTCAGGGTACAGGAATATAACCAACTTGTTAGTGCAAAACTTAATATCCCTAAGCTTTCTGGACAAAAGATTCTACTAAAAGCAGAAGGTATTGATTCATTGCATGCTGATGATATTTTGAGCCATTTGAGTAATGAAG
This sequence comes from Enterococcus sp. 9E7_DIV0242, assembly GCF_002140975.2. Classification (NCBI taxonomy): domain Bacteria; kingdom Bacillati; phylum Bacillota; class Bacilli; order Lactobacillales; family Enterococcaceae; genus Enterococcus; species Candidatus Enterococcus clewellii. Next base: position 2,266,529 of record NZ_CP147247.1, on the reverse strand, counting down.
ATTTTGAACGTTTATCTATTACAAAAACAGATGATGAGAATACTTTAGCTATTGAGTTTGTAGATGATGGTAAGTCTTTCGAGTCTCCTTTTTCTGCAATCATTGATAGGAATAGTCAGTTGAAAAAAGGGCATATTCAATTTTTGACAGAGGATGGACAAGTACTTGCGGAAGACACTTTTGATATAAACAATACCAATGATTCTGAAGTGATCGAATCTGATGATCAATCAAAGGATGTTGATTTAGTTGATATTGCGACATTCGGATTAACGTTACCAACACCAGGAACAATTGCTAATGTAAGCGATTGGGCAGATTTTGAATTGGCAATGGCCTCTCCAACGGTTGATTGGATCAATATTAAAGCTGACCTTGTTGCAAGCTCTGCAGTAAGTAATGTTTCGGTATCCAAGGTGATTAATGGTAATGACAATGGTGTGAGAAGAAAAATTGATATGAGGGATCAAAAAATAACTTTGAGTGCAACAGCAACAGGTGCCCAGCTTATATTGACTGATGTTGATTTGACAGGTTCAGCTGTCGATCCAATGTTTAGCGCAGTCAACACTGCTGCAAGTACTAACTGGACGTTCGTAACAAATAATGTCAATGTGCTTTCTGGAAATGAGCGTTCACTGGCACAGCTGGAAAATGGGGGAATTCAGTTATTTGGAGAAAATAATTTCCAATCTGGCGGCTTTGTTTTGTCACCGTTTCTTCGGGCAAAAACATTATTGGTAGAAGAAGATGCTACTGTGGAAGGGAATTTACAGACAATATTTTTTGAAACTTTAGTAGACAATTCTACCTTTAAAGTAAATAACGCAAAAATGAATATTTGGGTAGATGCAGAAGCGCCCGTTGTCAAAATTAATTCTAAGCAAGCCAAAATGAACTTTATTGGGCAGAAAACAGATGTAATGCTTTCAGGAAATATTTCAAGTACAGCTTGGAGTACTACAAACCCTAATAAAGTTGATTCTAAGCAAGGCGGTGCTGTAGTTGCTATTTGGGATGTAAGAGAAGCTTCTGATGCTGCGATTGGTTCAGAAATCTCAATAGATGATGGTGCAAAAGTAACTTTTGAATCTCGTGAAACAATTAAAGGGGCTCCGACGCTGCAAATATATTCAAGAGATAGTAAGATCGTTACCAGTAATGAAGCCGAGTTCGCGCTTAATTCTGCTAGCTCAGATTCTGCAAGTAACACAGCTTTGCTTCGTTATGAAGACCCCGCTTTGGACACGTATGGAAATCACCAGATCAAGGCTACATTCAATTCTAAAGTTAAATTAAACAAGACAGGCGGGGCAACTCCGGTGATTCGAATGTATGGAAATGCGAATAAAATCGATATTCAAAGTGGTGCAGATTTTATTCTCCATAATGTTGGAAGCGGGGTACCGCAGGCTCCCGGTGCAAACAACGGAAATCAAGGAATACAGTATCGGAATGGTGCTTCAGATGAAACCAGTAGTTTTTCAGTAACTGGTGAGGATTCAAATGTATCAATTAGTGCAGACAATGGTGCGGCTATTGATTGTAATAATCAAATGTTGAATATAAATGCATCGGAGGGCACGTACTTTGTTGTTCGAGGAAATACGCCAATACACCCAACAAGGGGAGAGACAGCCATATTTAGTAACACCACTAATACTGGGACTAGAAATAAACTTACATTTAATATGGTCAAACCTAAGTATTTTGATTTTAGAAATAATAGTGGTGGTCTTTTGTTTTCAGGGAATGATGCTTCAAAATTTTCTATGGAAAAATCGGATTTACAAGTCTGGGATTATGATAAAGTCTCTGGTAATTTGGATGGTAATCCGACCAATTCATGGAATATGCTTGATGCTGTTTGGACTGGTGTAGATTTAGGTGATGGAGTGAGTGCTACGACATCTAGCGGTAGTGCTATCAGTAATTTGGGGACGATGAAAACTTATTCGCGTATCACAGCAAATAATCAAACGCCAAGTATTGATGAACTACGGGTTCCGACAGATGCAGACAAGTATATTTGGGGACATGCGACAGTACCAGAAGGAAAACATGATCCGATTCGTGCTGCATACACAGGTGAGGTTGCCGTAAAGGTTTCTGTATCAGGTGTGAGTTCTGTTGCTGCTTATACAACCAAAGGAACTGTTGTTGAAGATCCAGCAGGTACGGGGACAGTCTCAGTTTATGGAGATGATGCGCGTACAGGGATTTTCAAGATTCCAACTTTTGATAGCGGGTTTTTAGTTAAAGGGCAGCAGATAGAAGTTGAAACAGCTTGGCGTGGTGCGTTAGAGGATGAAGGGAAATCGAATGTTCATACTAGTGAGCTTACAGATATAAAAACACCACTACGAACAGTTCTTGATGTCACACCACCGCAACCGACTAAATTGACCGATGAAAGCTTGAATAATGCAACAAATGTTCTTTCGGGAACAGGAGCTGAAGTAGGGGCAACTGTCTATGTCTATTATGACAACGGTAATCGAGATTCTGGAATGCTGTTAGGAACAAGTACTGTCCTTGATGATGGAACGTGGTCTTATATGCTTCCATATTATCTTACGGACGCAAAAGAATTGAGTGTTTATTTGGGTGACAGTGTGATTAAACATACAGCAGCTGAAGAGCAAGTTACTTCTCCGTCAGGAGAGACACCTGTACTTTATGATCAGATAGGATTAATCAAACCGCCTGTAACAAATCTTAGTGGTGTGGGGAATATCAATCCATATAGTGCTGATTATACGTATCATGATGCTGTATTTGAATGTGTTAAGAAGTATATCGTAGCGGATGTTTTACCGAATCTTCCAGTTATGACCAAAACCGTTCTATCTAGCAACGGTAGTGTTGCTAATGCAGATGCAGGAGATGTACTTACGTATACTCTGACAGCTAAAAATAATAGACCGGCTTCTGTAACAACTACTTGGAAAGATGTTATGGTCACAGATACTTTATCACCAAAATTGACATTTAGTCCTGCAACTTCTGCATTGGCGATCAACGGTACTCCTGCTACTTATGTAACAGGAACACCGGGAGTAAATGAATATTCGTACGATGAAGGAACACGTCTATTGACTGTTAATTTGGGTGGTTTGACTAGTGCCGTAAGTGCGCAGATTACGTTTAAAGCGACAGTTTCTGGAAGTGCATCTGGCTCTATTGATAATACAGCAACTGCTTTAGGTACATCCCCTCGTTTTGAGGATGGGCCGGGAAGCTTAACTGGAAAATACGAGGAAATCTCTGCGTCTGATTCAGCGACAATTACTGTAGCTGGTACGATAAGTTTGGTTTCAGTACCATCATCTATTGATTTTAAAACCGAAGAGGCGAAACTGAATGAAGATACCAAGGTTATCGATCCGGATATCACCGGTGATTTTATCGTGTCAGACAATCGTGTCACTCGAAAGAGTTGGACCATAACTGCGAGGCTGCTGACACCGATGATGCCGATAGGAGAAACGGATATAAGATATGTTTTGCCGAAGGCTGTTCGCTATAACGATGGGACAGATGAGATTGTCATTGATAATGCTGAAACGCCAATTATTTCTCATACACATGACAGAGCCGGTGAATACGATATCAGTTCTAGATGGAGTGAGACAGGTGAGGGATTTAAGTTCTATGCAGCTGGCGGTTCAGTGAACAAGCTAGGTAAATATCAAGCTGTTCTTGAATTCAAACTGTCTGCTACACCATAAGATGGAGGAAGAGATATGAAAAAATCGCGGGTTATTTCTTTGATTGCTTCCTTCATTTTAGGGCTTGCTTGTTGCTTTGTTATTCCCGTAATAACCGATGCAAGTGGCAATGGTGGAGCAGTTAAGACAAATGGAGTTATAGGTTTCTATGAGGAAGATGTGAGTGAAAGTAGTACTTCAGAAAGTAGCTCATCAGATAGTGAAACTTCTGAAACCACACAATCAACATTGCCGCCAACCGGCGGCACATCAAAACCATCCGGTAAATTCCCTTCAACTGGTGAGTTGGTGAAAAACAGCTTAACAATCAGTGGTATAGCGTTGCTTGTTATGGCAGTACTATTCCTGATTTGGAAAAGGAAGAACAGAGAAGGGGGAGTTAATAGATGAAAAATAAATCTTTAATTTCTGTTGCTGTTCTTTTGAGTATGTTCTTATTAGAGAGTCCAGAACTGGTAAGTGCGGAATCTGATTTAGCAAACGGTGGAGCGGCAATTGAATTTTCCAATACGGATACTGACACAGAAATTGATGATATCCGTGATCCGGAAAATCCAGGTGTTTCTGTCGATCCAGGTGATAGTCCTAGTACATCAGGTCCTTTACGTATTGATTTTGTTCCGCAGTTGAATTTTCACGTCAATGCGATTTCAAATGAAAATGTGTCTTACCCAGTTAATGCTCAGTTGTTTTTAGATGGTAAAACAGAAGCTAGAGGAAATTTTGTTCAAATTTCTGACTATCGAAAAACAGCTAAAGGCTGGCAACTACAATTACGCCAAGATGGTCAATTCAGAAACCCAGATACAAAGAACAGTGTCCTCAATGGTGCAGTATTGTCCTTTGATAAATCATGGACAAATTCTGTCAACAAGGACAGCGTTACTTCTCCGATTGTTTCGAAAGAAATCATTCGATTAGAAAATATTGGAGACACGTATAATCTGGCAACTGCTGAAGAGGGTGATGGAACTGGTACTTGGAGTATTAGTTTTGGCGCATCTGCTGATAATCCGGCAGATATGATCTCTACGCTGACTCCTAAAGTTGATAAGAAAGGCAATCCAGTATTGGATTCGGTTTTTAACAACCAACAAGTGCATGAAAATAGTGCTATTCGTTTGTCCATACCGGGAAAGACAGAAAAAGATCCGGTCAATTACACAACGGTGTTAACTTGGGTATTAGCCGAGTTACCATAAATGAAACACACACACAATTATTTATTAGGAGGAAACACAAATGAAATTGACACACAAATTATGTGGTGCAGCATTAGTTGCTGCAGCAGGTGTAGCATTAGCTGTACCAAATACTACTAAGGCCGTAGATACTGACACTCAACAAGGAAATGCCTACGTTGAGTTCACACGTGATTCAAAACGTGATGATGACAAAACGCAAATCACTGAACCGGGAACTACAAGTGGTAGTAAAGCAACAGATTTAGATCCTGATTTCCCACCGAAAAACCCAGGAGATTTCGGTATCATCTATGTAACACCATTGAACTTTAAAGATCATGCAATTGTAAACAACACAGTAAAAGAAGAGTATTTTGCAGCACCGTTTACAGGGAATGCAGCGGGTGCAGACAGATGGGATTCTCCAAACTTCGTCAAATTTGTGGATGATCGTCAAACATTGAACCATAAATATTCTTTATCTGCAGACTTGCAAACGCAGTTTACGACAAAAGTTGAAAACACAGATAAAACATTGGATGGAGCTACACTAACATACAATAACATGGGAATAAAATCTGTAGATAATCCTGTGTTCTATTCTACAGATAATGAGTTCATAAATGGAGCTACAATTGCTTGGGATGGACAAGACTCTACAAAAGTAACTATGTATAACAACAAGGATGCTGACAAAGGTATCGGTATCTATGAGTTAGTTTTTGGTGATGATGATAAAAATACAGCAGCAGAATCAGTGAAGCTAACAGTTCCTAATACAACAATGGTCTACAATGGTAAATACACTGCTGTTATCCAATGGACAATGGAAGCAGTTGCGTAATCATTTTTTTAGCGAATGAATGAGATAATTAAATTTCGTTAAACTAGATAGAATCTGTCGGCTTTTAGTAAGTCGGCAGAATTCTTTCTATTTTAGTTAGGAGAGGTAGTGAAGTGATGAGTACTAAGAATAGAAAATTTGGGCCATTTATCCTTCTGTACATAGTGTTATTTTTTATTACAGGAACAACTACATATGCAGAAGAAACAACTGCTGAAGGTGGCGCAGATTCTTATGGGGCATTCAATTATAGACTTGTTGTTCCGGAGAACCAGCACGATCGGGAAGCGGCTTATTTTGATTTGATGATGACGCCGGGCCAACAACAGACGGTTCAAATTGAGTTGGAAAATGCGTCTGATCAAGAAATGACCATTGCTGTTTCTTTGAATGGAGCGAAAACCAATCGGAATGGTGTTATCGAATATGGACCATCACCAATGGAAGATGATAAGTCATTAAAATTCAAGTTTAAAGATTTAGTCAAATCAGAGGAGAAGGTAACGATCCCTCCTCATACAATTGTGCCGTTAGATATAAATATCGCAATGCCTGAAACCTCTTATGATGGTATTCTAGCGGGAGGGATTCAGCTAAAACAAGTAATTAAAAGAGATGAATCTCAAACGGGAATCATCAATGAGTACGCATATTTGATTGCTTTGGTATTAAGAGAAAATGAAACGCCAGTTGAACCGGATCTTGAATTAAACGATGTATCAGCTGGTTTAGCGAATTATCAAAATGCCGTTTTTGTCAATTTTTCAAATACGCAAGCAGTCATTTTGGATGATATGACTGTAAGTGTGCAGATCTCTCCGAAGGATTCAGAAGAAGTAATTTATGATACCAAAAAAGCAGGCATGCGCATGGCGCCAAATTCTATGATCAATTTTCCCGTCAGTATGAATGGGGAAAGGATGGAGCCAGGAGATTATAAAGCGCATATTATTGTTACTTCCAGAGAACGTAAATGGGAATGGACAAGAGAGTTTACGATTACAGATGAAGAAGCGGATAAGTTCAACGGTCAGGATGTTTATTTGGTTCAAGAAAAAGGAATTGATTGGAAGCTGATTGCCTTACTTGCCGCAATTGCTTTTGTTCTTCTATTGAGTATTTTCTTCGCCGTTAGAAAAGTGCGAGAAAATAGAAAATCGAGTAAAAAACGGAAGAAGAAACTGACGAAGAAAAAGTAATTGATCAATCTGAGTAACAGTAGGAGGAAAAAGAAATGAATTTGAATATGAGTGTGCTGGATATGGCCTTCATAGGGTTGTTAGCGCTAGCCATTCTCCTACTTTTGTTTGCTGTTTTGTCTGTTATTTTAGGGATTAATACTGGTAACCGCTTGAAAAAGCTACAGCGAAGACGTCCTAAGGCTAAGAAGAAAAGAAAAGGATGGAAACGTGCTTGTGCAGCATTGAAAAAGAAACGAAACTCCTCCTTCAAAAATAGCGTTCTTCTGATTGTATTAGCGTTACTGTTTGGTGCCAGCGGATTTTATGCTAGATATTATCAGCTCACGAATATGAGTACAGCAAATACAACTGCTTTGTCCAAAGGGTATTATTTATTGGATGAAACAGAACAGCAGTTTGAAAGTTTGAAAAATGGTGCCAGTCCTGAAAAAACGTTAAATAATTTTCGAGAGTTGAGCTCTCAGTTGGTTTCTGTGGGAATGGAAACAGCATATGGTGGAATGAGTTCAGATTACCAGAAACTGTTGAATCGATATTTTGATCAAGTGCGGAAATTAGGGATCAATTTGGGGGCACAAAACTTGGAGTCTTTGCAAAATACGGGAAATATTGATTCATATGTTGAGGATATTACGAAAATAAAAGAACGTCAAAAGAAAATAATTGATGAATTTGAAGTGAATGAAAGTGCTTTGCAGCAGAAAAAATAAGAAGCAAGGTGTAAGGGATGAGTGATTCACGGAAAAAAGAAAAAAACAGAAAAAAACGTGATAATTCAGAAAAAAGAGAAAGCACGAAAAAAAAGTCTGGAAAGAAAAAACGACGAAACGTTCAACAAGCCAAGAAAAGGTCTGGTCAAAAAACAAGAAAAGTAACTGATAAAAGGAGAAAAGCCAATAGTTCTGTACGACCAATTAAAAAGAGGTCGAAAAAGAAATGGAAACAGAGGAAGGCTATTCTTATTGAACTTGGTATTACGTTATTCTTATTCCTGATAATGATTGCTGTTTTATCAAAATTTACATTTACAACAATCAAGGTGGATGGTTATTCTATGTCAGAACAGGTCAATGACAAGGATCGACTGTTTATCAACCGACTCAAAACGCCAAAACGTTTTAGTTTGCTTGTTTTCAAAAATGAAAAGGGTGAACAGGTGGTACGTCGAGTGATTGGGCTACCTGGTGAGCGTCTCTATTATGAAGAAGATCAGTTGTTTGTGAATGAATCCTACCAAACAGAACGTTATCTGGAAAAGGCGGTAAGTATAGCCAATCAGGGAAATATGCGTTTTACTGAGGATTTTACGTTGAAGCAACTCACTGGAGAAAACAGTGTGCCGGAGGATAACTATTTCGTTTTAGGCGATAACAGACAATACTCTACAGATAGTAGGCATTTTGGCTTTGTCGATAAGAAAGAAATTATTGGTGTTGTTGAATTTCGGTTTTTCCCATTCCACACATTATCTGGATTTTAAGAAGTTGAGGAATAGAAGATGAACACGACAAAATTTAAATTTAAACGTCCTGGAAATCTTAGGAGAGAAAAGCAGAAACGAGTGATTCTTTCTGCTTTCTTCTTTCTGTTTTTAGGCGGGTTGCTTGCGGTATTTTTAATAACTATTCGACCGCATCAAATTGATGGAGTCTCTATGGAACCGACTTTACAAAATGGAGATCGATTGTTTATTAAGAAAACACAGCAACCGAAAAGATATGAGTTGATTACTTTTTATCCAAAAGAAAACCCAAGTGATTCATATGTGAAGAGAGTGGTTGGGCTACCTGGGGATAAGATATATACGGAAGGGAATGCATTATATATAAATCATCAGATGAGAGAGGATCAAGCACTTCGATCGGATACGAAAGCAAAGGATTTGCCGGATGGTACCTTGAAGGTGACGATTACGAAAAATGTCTGGGATATATTAGTGGATATAGAAGAAATTCCAGAAGATGTGTATTTTGTTCTAGGTGATAATCGAAATAATTCCACAGATAGCCGTCACTTTGGATTTGTTGAAAAAAAACAAATAGAGGGAGTCGTCATGTTTCGATATTATCCTTTTGATTCTATAGGATTTATCAACTAATTTAACTGATACGAGAGGTTTTTTATGATAAAAAAATGGATGAGCTTTATAAAGAAAAATGGACTGTTTTTGCTACTTAGTTTTTTGATACCGGTAGTGGTGATGATTGCTGTATATGCGCTGAATGATATTTATTTTGGCAGTGACAGAACGATATTGGCGAGCGACAGCTTTTCTCAATATTCGAATTTCCATGCTAGTTTCAATAATGTGTTGAAAGGTGAACAAAATATTTTTTATACATGGTATGGCTCTTTAGGATTAAACTACTGGGCTTTTTCAGCCTATTATCTGAACGGGATATTTACTCCACTCGTTGCGCTATTTAGTAATGGAGCTATGCCAGATGCTTTATATGTGATCACGTTGGTAAAATTTGGATTTATAGGGTTGTCATTTTGGGTGTTTGCGTATAATACATTCAAGAAAACATCCAAATGGCAATTGTTAGCCTATAGTTCAGCTTATGGGTTGATGGGGTATGCGGTCGCTTATTCAGAAGTAATCATGTGGCTAGATACCTTTGTTTATCTTCCTTTGATTATACTCGGGATTCATCGAGTGATGGATGAAAAGAAACCCTTACTTCTTTTTATCAGTTACCTATTGTTGTTTGTATCGAATTTTTATATGGCATTTATCGTAGGTGTCTTCTCTTTCCTATATTATTGGGCGAGGCTAGCTACAGATCCAAAACGGTATAAAAAGAGTATCTTGTCCTATTTGCTTACATCTCTGTTAGCTGGTGGAGCCTCTATGATAACTATTCTGCCGACTGTTCTGGATTTAAAAAATAATGGGGAAGGAATGGACTCGCTGACGCAGCTTTGGACTTATGATACGGGTGTATGGGATCTTGTTGTGAAAAATATGGTAGCTGTTTATGATACCAGTAAATATGAGGCTGCGCCATTCATCTATATCGGCTTGTTTCCATTGTTGTTTTTTCTTTACTATTTTTCAACCAAGAAAATACCTTTAAGAAATAAACTTGTGTATGGCAGTTTGTTCTTATTGCTGATAGCTAGCGTGTATGTCAATCCATTGAATTTATTTTGGCATGGGTTGCATGCACCCAATATGTTTCTATTTCGCTTTAGTTTCCTTTTTTCCTTTTTGATTATTTTGCTATGTGGCTATGGTTTTGAAGTGTTTCAGAAGGAAGATACAAACCATATTATTAATCTTATACTCCTTATGGGCGGTATATTTTTAGCTGCTGTTCTGTTTTCAAATAAGAAACGGTATGACTATATTACGGATTTGTCCTTGTATCTGACCATTGGATTCTTAGTCCTGTTCCTCATTCTTATACTGTTGAAAAGGAAAAATGGGCGTTTTCAACAATTATTTCCGTTGTTATTGCTAATGGTGATGATTACAGAGGCTTCATTTAACGCGAATGCTTTGATTGAAGGAATAGGGGTGGAGTGGGGCTATCCAACCAAGGAAATTTTTAACTATGATGAAAGGCATGAAGCAACAAGAGCGCTTGTTGATATGACCAAGAAAGAAAATGCCAATTTCTATCGATTGGAAAATTTGGATCGACTTACATTAAATGATAGCTTTAATTATGGATACAGTGGTGTCTCGATGTTCTCGTCTATTCGTAATCGTCATTCTTCTGCGTATTTGAATAACTTGGGGTATCGATCATCAGGAAGTAATTTGAATATAAAGTATGAAAATAACACCTTGTTAATGGATTCGTTATTGGGAGTAAAGTATAACATTTCGGAATCAGATGTGATGAAATTTGGTTATACCAAAATAAAGGAAGAGGGAAAATACGCCCTCTATGAAAATAAACTGGCATTGCCATTGGGGATTTTGACCGATGAGGAAATTTTTGAAACGGACGCTATTAAGAGCCAAAGTGGGTTGTTTAATCAACTGTCTGGTTTGGAAGAAACGATGACACAGGTCATTGAGCCTAGAGTTGTTGAAACAGACAATATTACTGTAACAGAAGCTGATGGTGCGGTAACCTATACAGAAATAAGCCCTACAAAAGGCAAGAAAGTTAAATGGGAAGTGTATGTGCCTGCAAACCAACAAGCGTATCTGAGTCTGTATCCTGCAACATTTTCTTATATGGGAGAATGTAATGTTGAAGTGACCGTCAATGGCGTGAAACGAGTGAATAACTTGGCTTCTACAGGGCAATATTATAATTTGGGCTACTATGAAAAAGGGACAGCTGTTACAGTTACTGTTTCATTCACTGGAACACGCGTAGTAAAGCTGTATCAACCGGATGTTTTGCTGCTTGATACACAAAAATTCGAGAACGCTGTGAAAGAAATGTCTAAAAAGGGTGTAGACATCAAAACTTCCGGGAGAAGAGCGACTGCTGCAGTAAGCCTTGATGAGGCTCAAACGTTGTTTACAACGATTCCGTATGACAAGGGGTGGAAAGCTTATATTGATGGAAAAGAGGTTGAAATGCCGAATCTTAAGAAAGCATTCCTTACATTGAATATTCCAAAAGGAAGTCATAAAATTGAGTTTGTTTTTCTCCCTCAAGGATTCAAAATTGGTGCTATTCTTTTTGGGAGTTGCATCGCATTATTTATTGGTTATTGCGGTTGGTTATACCGTAATAGAATAAGCAGAGAGGAGCAGCAAACAGTATGAACAAGAAAAGCGTAGGCTGTTTTATGGTGATAGTTCTATTTTTCTTAGCTGGTTGTCAAGCGAAATTATCAGAAAAAAAAGTAACCTTTAAAAGTTCATCGTATGCTTATCAATTTCAATTGCCGGATAGTTGGGATAAGCAGGATGAAAGTAGTTATAAGGGAGAATATGGGAATCAAGCCATTTTTGGTGCGGAAGATAGCATAAGTAAATCAGAGATGTTTATTCAAGCTTCGTCACTATCAGAGGTTGATTTAACGGATTTTGGCGCTAAGACTAGAAAGAACCTTCAAGAAATTTATGACTATAGTAAGCTAGATGACATTTATATGAAGGAATATGAAGTAGGAAAGAATCAAGCCTATAAGTACACTCTGAATGGTCAGCACGAAGGAGACAGTGTCTGGGTGCATTGCTATTATGTGATAACAGACAATGAATTGATTGAGTTCATCTTCTATTCTGCGGATGATAACAGATTTGAGGAACGGGTGGAAATTATTGATGAATCAGTCAGTACTTTGACTGAAAAAGAACCGTTGGAGTCAACGGCTGATGAAGAGGTAACGACGCCATCTCAAGAATCGAAGGAAGAGAAGTCTTCTGAAACTATGGTTGAGAATAAGGAAATGTCAATTGCAGTAACTGGCTATCGAAATCTTACTGTTGGTGATCAAGCGTATTTAGCTATTCGATATACTGTGACAAATAAGAGTGAATCTGAACTTGAACCGCTTGTTTGGTATGAAAAAGCGAAAGTGAAGCTTGGGGATGATGTGTTGGCTCAAGCAGATTTTCCAAATGATGATGCTGTTGGAAACTTAAAAGTTTTAGCAGAAGATAATACAAAAAAATTGAAAAAAGGCGAGACGGGCAACGGGTTGGCATTTTACTCTATATCTACCGATGAGGAAGATAAGGCCTATGTAGAATTTTTGGAGTCGGAATTTGAGCAGGCGGAACCCATTGGATTCGATTTAAGCAGATTCAATTAGAAAAGAGGAGACAAATTTTGAAGAAAAGTACATTATTCTTTTTTAGTTTACTGTTACTACTGATTTCTGGCTGCGCTCAAAAAGAAAATACGATTAAAAGGACTGATTTGGCAGACGGCGATGAACTACTGGCCAATTCCTTTGAGAGGGAAAATGGCTTTTCAGTATATAGCTTGCCAGAATTAGAAAGATCTGAAGCAGAAGAAGTAGTAGAAAACGATCTTGAGTTGAAGCTTTCTGGATTTGTGGATCAGATAAGCGAGTTAGTGGAAGAACATCTGGTTACAGAAGAACAAAAGAAGACGGAAGAGAGCTGTTCCATCTCCTCGATGAGTGGAGAAGCAAGCTATATTCATTCTTTTGCGGTGAAGAATAAAGAAGAACTCTATCCTATAGCAATGTCAAGTCAAGTAAAATACGTTTTTAATAGTAATAAGAAGAAAGCGTATTTTGATAGGTATAAGTTGAAAATCGACAATAGCGCAATAACTGGGAAATATAATGGCACTGATTTGGAAGGTTTTGTTCTAGCGCTTGGGAAAATGATTAATATACCGGAGGAAGATATCCTAGGTGAATTGCAAGTGACGTTAGGAAAAACAAAAGAAGAACTGAAAAATCAGCAAATTGTTTTGTATGATACGTATGATAAGGCGAAAGAGAAAAAAGGCTTAGGAAAAAAGATCAAGCTTACGTATGCAGAGAATGGAATTTTAGCTAAAATCCAAGTGTTTTTACAGGATTATTACCAAGCGTAATTGAATTAGAAAAGGCAGCTATTCGGCGAGTTCTATGGATAGCTGTTTTTTTTGTTGGTAAATATGGGAGATGTTTTCGTTTACGCATTTTTTCACTAAGAAGAAGTTGAAGTTTTATGAACATTAACGTTTGTTAGTTGTTATTTTTTAACTAAAAATGTTATTTATGTATCATTGATGATTTTATAAAATCTTTTTCTTTTCAATTGTGTAACGTTGATTTTATGCGGTTTTTATGTTATTCAATGGAAGAAATAACTTACTGATTTATCATTGTTTTAGTTTGTTTAATAAAAAAGTGATAATACAGATGTTATTTATTGTGGTAGTATATAAGAGTAAAGAAAATACTCGTTTTTTGAAAGGATGAATGTTAATGAAGAAAAGAAGTCTTGCGGGAATGCTGGCTTTAGGGTTTGCCGGTGCAATGTTTATAGGAGCTAGTGATGCTTCAGCAGCACAAGTACTAACTGGAAATGTCGATTTGAAAGGTGCAGATTCTACCATTGTTGTGGAAAATGGTGTGAGCTTGCTTAAGACAAAAAGTGCTACGTATGAATTAACAGAAGATAGCATGATCTATAGTTCTAAAACATTGAAATTAACGTTGAATAATGCATCGCCAGTAAATATTGATTCTATTTATACTAAAAACCATCTGAAAATTTACGGAAACGGTGAATTGAACGCAGATGCAGAAGGTCAATTTGGTATTAATGTAGGTGATGACCTGGTTGTTGATTCTAAGAGTAAAGCAGTAATTAATTCTAAAGGGAATGAAGCTGGTGTACGCACTTCTTCTCAAATTGAGCAACATGGTGGAACAATCAACGCCTACGGAAAACAATATGGTGTTTGGGTGAAAAATGACGTACAGACTTATACAGGTGCTGTATTGAATGCGAACTCTGAAGAAAAATTCGGTGTATATGCCGGAGAAGATGTTTTTGTACGTTCAGGTTCTAAGTTGACTGCTGAAGGTGAATTGGCTGGTATTTTCACTGGTGAATTGATCAAAGCAGACCATGAAGGTAGTGTAATCACTGGTATTTCACGTAACTTCAATAGTGGTTATGCAGCGTTGCATAACTCAACTACGCTTCGTGCAAGATGTGGTGGTTTAGTTCGTGAAGTATACCAAAACCCAACAATTGTTGTAGACAAAAAAGATGGCATCAAAGTTGAAGATATTACACAAGTTGGTTGGCATTTGAAAAATGCTAAAAACTACACTTGGACATCTGACCCTGCTGGTTTAGTTGAGTTGAACAATGGCAGACTATACAGTAAAGACGGTGCGCCAATGAACATGACGATCACTGGTACTCGTACAACTGGGTTCTACGCAATCGTTAACAAGTACGTGAAAGAAGAATCTGTATGGTTGACTTACAATGGTACTCATCAAGTTGTTTTTGAAAATGCTAAAACAGCGAATGAAGTGACCATCACAGTAAACTATCATATCGATATTGATGGTGACGGTGAATACGATCAAGTAAGTGAACCAAAAGAATTCAAATATGAACCAGGTTCACCTGTGTCTGTAATTGATTTGAAAGAGGGACATCCGTTTTCGGATGGTGTGAGCTTTGTTACTGGAACTGTAACGGAAGATTTTATTGCTGAAGAAGATAAAGAGATTGATTTTTACTTCGAAGGTGATGCTGAGTAATTGGAATAGAAAACAGAAATCGACTGAAGGGTCGTTTTCTGTTTTTTTGTTATTTAATTATTTTTTGTGCATTTGTTTGATTATGAGTTTGTTTGTTTTATAAAAAATAACATGATTTTAAGTAATCTATTAATTTCTTTTAGATGTTTATAACATACTTTTTTATCAATTGTTTCTATGGTCTTATAAAAAACGTGATAGATAATAAGTTATTTATTGTGATAAAATTTATATGTGTGTTAAAAATATTTGTTTTAAATGAAAGGATGGAGAAGATGAAAAAGAGACATCTTGCGGGAATGCTGGCTTTAGGATTTGTCGGAGCATTGTTTATCGGCGGACAGGAATCCTCTGCAGAAGTTTTGAAAGGCTCAATTGATTTAAAGGGTGGAACGACAACAATTGTTACAGAAAACGGAGTCAACGTACTAAAGAAAGGAAAAAAATCGTATGAGTTGACCGAAGAAACAGTCATCTATAGCTCTTGTGCACTGACAGTGAACCTGAATAATACTCTTCCGGTAAATATCGATTCTATTTACACAAAGAGTTCCCTATATGTGAATGGGAATGGTGAACTGAATGCTGACACAAAACAAGGTCAGTTTGGGATCAATGTAGGCGGCTACTTCAAACCATTCTATTGCAGTGGAAAAGGAAAAATCACTGCAAAGGGAAATGAAGCAGGAATCCGTGTCCACAACGAGATTCGTATGAAAGCAGGTACTGTAGAAGCTTACGGAACAAATTATGGTATCTGGTGTAATAACGATATCAAGCCTTTCCTAAGCTCAGTTCTCAAAGGAACTGCAACGCAAGGAACAGGAATCTGGGCGTATCGTGATATCTATGCATGGACTGGCGCAACAGTTGTCGGTGAAGGAAAAGTTTCCGGTGCACGCTCAGCGATTGCACATATTCAAGCAGAAGGTAAAGGAAGCTCGATTACTGGTATTTCTAATGATATCAACAGTGGGATTGCTGCATTGCAAGCTGACAAAAAAATGCTTCGTGCATACTGTGGTGCTGTAGTTCGTGAAGAGTATAGAAAACCAACTTTTGAGCTCAGTTTTGAAACACCAGTATTTGTAACAAACTACAAGTCAGTAAAACGGAATATGAACAATATGAAGAATTACAATTGGACATCTGAACCTGGTGGGGTCTACTTGAATAACCAAGGTGGGCTATTGGCAGATCCTGCAAAAGGCACCCCTTCTTCAATGAGAGTAGTCGGTACACGCCAAGCAAAAAACTGTTGCATTGTTAACTATGGTGTGAAGTGTGAGCCAACACAATTGAAAACTTGTGGTGTACACCAAGTAATTTTCTCAGAAGCGCCAACAGCATTTACAGTAACAATTACAGTGAATTATTGGATTGATTTAGACGGGTCTGGTGATTATATATTGTATAAAACAGAGTCTCCCAAATACAAGCTTGGAGAAATGGTTTCTATTGAGGAACTGAAAGCGAAACATCCATTTGCTGATGGTGTCAGTTTTGTAGAGGGACATCCTGTAAGCGATTTTGAAGCAACTGAGGACGGAACTGTGAACTTGTATTTTGAAGGCGACATAATAACGAAAAAATAACCTTTTTTTGAGACTGAAAAAATTTTCAGTCTCTTTTCTTTTCTAAAAAACCTCCTACAAATATATCTTTTACTAATTGGAAAGGGATACAAGACTTAAGACGAGTAAGAAATACATCTCAAGTACCATGACAAATAACTGGCGTTACTTCAAAATGAAAGATGTGAAAAAAATGTTAGTGAGAATGATGGAGGGAAGAAATGTCTGTAATTGAAGCTAGAAATCTAAAAAAGAGCTATGGGCGTAATGAAACAAGATTTGATGCCCTGAAAGGAATCGACATACAGATCGAAAAAGGGGAGTCTGTTGCAATCATCGGAAAAAGTGGGTCAGGAAAATCAACGTTAATGCATATTTTGGCATTATTAGATAAGCCAAGCTCAGGTGATATTTTATTAAATGATAAAAGTGTCAGCAACATAAAAACAAAGGAATTGAACAATACTAGAAATGAAGCATTTGGTTTTGTGTTCCAACAGTTTTTCATGAATCCAAAAGATAGCGTGCTGAACAATGTAATGCTACCGCTGAAAATCGCGGGTATTTCCGGTAGAAAGAGAAAAGAAATGGCGCTAAAAGCATTGAAATCTGTGGAATTGGAAAGCAAGATACACAACAAGGCCAATGACCTATCTGGTGGGCAAAAGCAACGTGTCTGCATTGCACGGGCATTGGTGAATAATCCACAAATTATTTTTGCGGATGAGCCTACAGGAAACCTAGATTCTACTACTGGGGAAAAAATAGAGAAATTATTATTTGATTTAAATAAAAAAGAAGGAATCACGTTGATTATCGTGACGCACGATGAAGATCTGGCTGCACGTTGTGATCGTCAGATTCATATCAAAGACGGATTGATTGTTAAGGGAGAAGCGCTATGAAGATAACAGATATTTTAAAATCAGCAAGTTCGAATCTATGGAGAAATAAAGGAAGAACGATTTTAACCATCATTGCAATCTTTATCGGCGCATTCACCATTACGTTGACGACCGGTGTGAATATTGGTGTAAATGACTATATTGATAAGCAAATAGGCAGCGTAGGTGGAGAGGATCAATTGATGGTGTCTCCTGGTGCTGATTCGCTGGGTGTTAGTGTAGGCGGCGGTGATGAGCCGACAGAGTACGATGCGGATAAAGGAAGCGCAACAGAAGCAGAGGCATTAACACAGAAAGATCTTGATAAAATCAAAGGGATTGATGGAATTAAATCTGTTAAACCATTTTTGATGCTTTCTCCTGACTATATTGAAGGGGAATCAGGGAAAAAATACGAATTTTCTGTTGCTAGTTCAAGCGATATCACGATCGATCTGGAAGAAGGAAAAGAAGTCAGTACGACTGGTGATGCGTATGAAGTGAATCTGGCACCTGAATTTGTGAAGAGCTTGGGGTATTCCTCTGCAAAGGATGCCTTGAACAAAAAAGTAAAAATCGCAGTAACTTCTCAAGCAACTGGCGAGCAAGAGGTTGTTGATGCGACGATCGTAGGTGTTCGTAATGTTAGCTTAGTCCAAAATGGACAGTCAATTATCAGTAATGGTTTGGCCAATAAAATCGTTGAGATCAGCGAAAAAGGCTTGCCGGAGAACATGAAGGATATGTATTATATGGCGTTTGCAACAATGGAAAAAGGCTATGTAGGTAAAACAGATAAAATCAACAAGTTGAAAGAGCGCTTAAGCGATCAGGACTATTCTGCGATGACTGTGGAAGATGAAATTGGCATGATTCGCCAGGTTGTGAACGCAATCACAGGTGTTCTGACCGTGTTTGGAGCAATCGCGCTACTAGCGGCCAGCTTTGGGATCGTGAATACCTTGTATATGTCTGTTCAGGATCGTACCCGCGAGATTGGGTTGATGAAAGCGATGGGAATGGGCAGTGGAAAAATTTTCCTATCATTCAGTGTTGAAGCGTTGTTGATTGGTTTCTGGGGATCAGCGCTGGGGATTCTAGGAGCAATGGGAGCTGGAGCTTTACTAAATGAGTACGCCTTGAAATCCTTCCTTGAAGGTATGACAGGCTTCACACTACTACAATTCTCAATACCTTCGATGATCGTCATTGTTTTAGTGATTATGTTGATAGCGTTCCTTGCAGGAACATTACCAGCAAGAAGAGCAGCAAAATTAGATCCAATCGAGTCATTGCGTTACGAATAAGCAAGTATCTAAATCAGAATCCGGCCCGTACAATTACGGCAATCGGATTCTTTTTTTATTTGAAGCATATTCTTTTACTTACTTTTAATAAGTTGTTATACTAAAGAAGTAATAGTAATTATTGACTTGTAATGATGAAAGGATGAAATAAACTATGTCAAATTTTGTTAACCAATTAAAGAACCGTCGTTCAATTTATGCTTTAGGAAATAACTTACCACAATCAAAGGATGAAATCACAGCTTTGGTCAAAGAGGTTGTAAGAGAAAGTCCGTCTTCTTTTAACTCTCAAACACAACGTGTTGTTTTCCTATTTGGGGATGCACATAAAAAATTATGGGACATCACAGAAGAAGCATTAAAACCACTTACGCCACCTGAAGCTTTTCCAAATACACAAGAAAAATTGAAAGGTTTTGCTGGTGCAGCTGGTACAATTCTTTTCTTTGAAGATCAGGATATCGTTAAAAACTTACAGGAACAATTTGCTTTGTATGCAGACAATTTTCCTGTTTGGTCTGAACAAGCAAGTGGCTTAACTCAAGCAAACGTATGGACTGCGTTGGCGCAAGAAAACATTGGCGCAAACCTACAGCATTATAACCCTGTTATCGATGATGCAGTAGCGGAGGAATGGAATATCCCGGCAAATTGGAAATTAAGAGCACAATTGGTTATCGGCTCTATTGAAGCACCAGCTGGTGAAAAAGAGTATATGAACGATGCAGATCGTTTCCTTACTTTTGGATAATCTGAATTAAAAAATAGAGACATACCACGACTGATTCCTAGTGAATCAGTCGTGGTATGTTTTTGTCTTTCGAATTAGAGCGAATGATTAGAAGGAGCAGAGGAATGTCCGTATACTGAGAAGAGATACGATTAGAGAGGAGAGCAATCATGCTAGTTATTATTGATGCGCAAAACAGCAACCTGCATGCCAAGGGAGCAACATACATAGGAGATGGACAGCGGCTGATTGCTGCGCTGGTAAAAAAAACACAGGATGCTTTGGCTCGAAGCGAGCCTATTATTTATACAAGAGATATTCCGATAGAGCACAAGGATGGAAATGAGGATATATGGGATTTGCAGATCGTTGACGAGCTACAGGAAATACTTAGTACGGGAATTGAGGTAAAAAAGCACTATTATGGGATACCACCGAAGAAAATGTTGGCTTTGAAGGAAGAGCTTTCAGACATTGATTTTACAAAAGAAAAGATTGAATTTATTGGTGTAGAGACGGAGATTTGTGTACTCGCAAATCTGATTATCTTTATGAGTACATTTCCAGAAGCAAAATTTGTGATTTCAAAGAATGTCGTCTCTTCAAGAGATGAACGAAAAGAAGCACAGGCCCTTGAGCTATTTGCGCATTGGGGAGTCGCGTTTGTTAATTGAAAGAGGTTGTGAAGGAAAGTCGTAATAAGCGCAAGAATGAGCTGCATAGTAGGAAAAGATGCGGATGATTTGAATCTATCTCTTGATTGTTATAGGCTAAAAATAGAGCAATCAAACTTTCAGGAGGGATAAAGGATGTCAGAAAAAAAACTTGAAAATCCGTTAGAACAGTTTTATGCAGGTACTTTTGAGAAACAAAAGCAGGAAGCTCCGGCATTGCAAACTAAGATGACACCAGTACCGGACTGTGGAGAACAAGTATATAAAGGCAGTGGAAAGTTGGCAGGTAGGAAGGCATTGATCACTGGTGGCGATTCCGGAATAGGTCGTGCAGCAGCAATTGCCTATGCAAGAGAAGGCGCCGATGTAGCAATCAATTATCTGCCATTTGAAGAAGAAGACGCGCAAGAGGTTAAAGAATGGATTGAGAAAGCTGGACAAAAGGCTATTTTACTTCCAGGAGATTTAAAGGATGAGTCATTTGCTCGAAAATTAGTCCATGAAGCAGCAGAAGCGTTAGGCGGGTTGGATATTCTAGTATTGAATGCTGGTATGCAGCAAGCGGTGGAAGACATCAAGGAGCTGACCACTCAACAAATTATGGATACTTTTACAACCAATATCATTTCTATGTACTGGACTGTTCAGGAGGCACTGGATTATTTGCCATCTGGGGCGAGTATCATCACAACGACCTCTATCCAAAGTGCAGAACCAAGTGCACATTTGTTGGACTACGCGGCGACTAAGGGAGCGATAACGACGTTTAGTAAGGGGCTTGCAGCACAAGTGGCTTCTAAAGGGATTCGAGTCAATACAGTTGCACCCGGACCGATTTGGACGCCGTTGCAGATTTGTGGTGGACAACCGCAGGAAGCAATTCCCGAGTTTGGACAGGATGAATTAATCGGACGTGCCGGACAACCGGCTGAACTAGCTTCAGTTTATGTTTTTTTGGCTTCAGAGGAAGCGAGCTATGTGACTGGACAGGTATATGCAATCACAGGCGGCAGTTTCTTTGCCTGATTGAAGTAGAAAAGGGAGGGATCGTCATGCCATGGGATAAAAAGGATTATCCAGCTTCATTCAAGAACTTTGAACCATCGTTGAGAAAGAAGGCAATCGAGATAGGAAATGCGTTGCTTGCAGAAGGTTATCCGGAAGAGCGTGCCATTCCCATTGCTATTTCACAGTCAAAAAAATGGCTGGAGGAAGCAACAGAACGTGAGAAAGAGGCATTTTCAAAAGAGAACTATCCTAAAAAGAATGATAAACATAGTGGAGAACAAATCAATCAAGACCTTTTAGACAATGATGTTCTTGTTTTCTATAAGGATGATAAATGGTTTGTTCAAACAAAAGGTGCTGAAAAAGCCGCTGATTCTTTCAAAACAAAAGAAGAGGCAGTGAAACGAGCAAAAGAAATGGCCCAAAATAAGGAATCCAAGGTTATTGCATATAAGAAAGATGAACGTCCATCGTAAGAAAACAGGACTCATCTGTAGATGGTCATGTGTGGAGAGAATCGAAGCGTCCAACGTTTCGGTTCTCTTTTTCCCGTTAGTAGCTATGGTACAATAGATGAGAAGGTTGATTGTTAGAAAAAAACTACAATCAACATAAAATCTGTGAAAGCAATGGTAGGGAAAGAGGGTGTAGCGGATGAAAAAGTATCAATGGTATAGTGATCATTGGGGGGAACCGACAAGAGACGATCGTCGACTGTTTCTACTTCTTACGATTGGTGTTTTTCAAGCAGGGTTGAGTTGGAAAGCTGCTGCTGGGAAAAAAGAAGTCTTTTTAAAGAATTTTTGTGAGATGGATGTTCGTCAAGTGGCCGCTTTTTTTCCAGATGATATAGATCGGATTGCTCATGACCCTGAGATGATTCGAAACCCAAGAAAAATCAAAGCAGTTGTCCAAAATGCGCGAGCAATCGTCAAGCTTTTAGAAGAGTATGATAGCTTTGCTGATTATTTATGGGATTTTGTTGGTGGTGTACCAGTTGTTAAACAGTATGAGTTAGCTGAAGAGGTAGGAAATACGCTTCCAGAGGCGACGGTCATTGCAAAAGATATGAAAAAGCGTGGCTTTTCTTTTGTAGGACCGGTAGTTACTTGCATGTTTCTTAAAGCGGCAGGGATTTTTCAAGATCAGGTGTTGAGCGCTGAGTAGTCTTTAGCCGCTTTTCTGGCAGTCTCTGTTTACCCAATACCAGAAAGGAGCAGAGCCTTAAAGGTAGAGTGACCTCGTGAGGGCTTTCAGTTTGGTACAAATTCTATTGTACCAATAACCAGTTGTTAAAATAGCAGTCAAAAAAATATGAGCTTGTACTTTTCGATACTGGGAAGAGTCAGACTCATGTTTTTTTGACTGCTTAAAAAGCTTCAGTTATATGTGCTCTGATCGTTAAAAATCATAAAATTCCATTCCGGGAAAATCGGTAAAATAGTCTGGCGATAAAAAGGTGATTAGCTGATACAGGTATTTTTGGGAAATGAACAGCCGTTCCAATCGCTTATTTAACATCTGCAAAGATTGCTCCGCTAGCTGAATCATTTCAGTGGGTGTTTCTGCTTTAAAGGTTGCAAGGATATCACGGACCACATCTAATGACCATGTAGACGCTCGAATCAGTCGGATAATCAGCAGCTGTCTCAATGCTTGTTCGTCGAACTTCCGGTAATTGCTTTCAGCATCTCTACTCACTTCTAATAAGCCTTCTTTGGTCCAATGGCGAATGGTTGTTTCAGTAATAGAAAGTCGTTCTGCTGCTTCGCCGATAGTAATCCATCCTTTTCTAGGCATTTGAGTGATCAGTTCACTTTCTTCTTTGTGAAGCAGTGCCAGTGTTTGATCGGAGATTTCTTTTTGCTGGTGTAGTTGGTATTGTTCATGCGTAATGAGCCAAAGCGCTTGGGTGTAGTTCTTTTCACGAACCAGATCCATCAGCTTCTTCGTAGTTCGGTACCCATAAGCCAGTGTAGCAGTACGTACGGCTTGAATATAAAGAAAACTGGTTTCAGAGTAGATTCTATAGCCGCTTTTGGAGCGTTTTGGTGCTGGGAATAACTCATGCTTTTCATAATGTCGTAGTAAACTAGTGCTAATCGTCAGTTTTCTTGCAATATCGATCGGTCGATAATTCATGGTTCTCCTCCGGGTGCTAAACTTTATCTATGATTATACTTTAAGAACACTAGTTTTGTAATAAAAGTTTAGAACTTGCATTAAAGTGATACTATAAGATTGCTGCTGTTTTTTGAAATGGATGATTGGGATTTGGAAACAAAGGACAGTTATTGAATAGTAGTGAAGGAGGTCATTGAAAAGGACAGAGCAGCTAAACGGAAGTAATGGGCTGTCAGGCACAAAGAATTAGAGGAGGAATGGATATGACAGAATATCTACGAATTACCGGAGCAAGAGAAAACAACCTGAAAAATGTGGATGTCGTGATTCCGAAGCGGAAAATCACTTTATTCACTGGTGTTTCAGGCTCAGGAAAATCTTCGATCGTTTTTGAAACGATCGCCAGCGAATCTCAGCGACAGCTGAATGAGACCTTCAGTGCTTTTGTGCGCTCTTTTCTACCCAAATATAAAGAGCCAGATGTGGATGCAATCGAGCATTTGTCTACCTCAGTGGTCATCGATCAGAAAAGATTAGGTGGCAATTCTCGTTCGACTTTGGGGACAATCACAGATATCAATTCCTTGCTACGGGTGTTGTATTCAAGACTTGGACAACCCAGTATCGGTACAGCAAATTATTTTTCTTTCAATGATAAAGAAGGAATGTGTGAGCAGTGTCATGGTATCGGAAAAAATGTTGTGGTTGATGAAAGTAAGCTGCTTGACTCTAAGCTTTCTCTGGCAGAGGGAGCGATCATCTTTGCACCAATTAAAAATACTGATTGGTATATGAAGAGCTATCTTGAATCTGGTTTGTTTGATGTGACTAAAAAGATTGACGATTATTCAGTGGAGGAACGTGAGTTACTTTTATACGGGAAAGACATGAAGGTAAAAATAGATGGCGTGAATTCCAGCTATGAAGGGCTGGTAACGAAGTTCAATCGCCTGTACTTGCTCAAAGAAGGCGAACTTACACCGCGGGCACAGAAAATATTGAAGGAACATAGTCATGAAGCGGTTTGCTCATTATGTGAAGGAAAAAGACTTTCACAGCAGGCTTTATCTGTTCGGGTAGCTGGTTGGGGCATCACGGATTTACTAGAAATGCAGTTGACGGATCTGCAGCGTGTCTTAGCTGTAATCGAGCTGCCGGAGGCCTTTCCGATTTTGAAAGGTCTTCAGGAAAAAATCGGCAATCTTGTTGATATCGGTTTAGGGTACCTTAGCTTGAATCGTGAGACGTCAACTTTGTCAGGGGGTGAATCTCAGCGTGTCAAAATGGTCAAGCATTTGAATAATAGTCTGGTCGATTTATTGTACATTTTTGATGAACCAAGTATTGGGCTGCATCCGAGAGATGTACATCGTCTGAATGATTTGCTGATAAAGCTGAGAGATAAAGGGAATACTATGATTGTTATTGAGCACGATCCTGATGTAATCAAAATTGCGGATCATGTGATCGAGGTTGGGCCGCAAGCCGGAAAACATGGCGGGCGGATTATGTTTACGGGAACCTATGAAGCGCTGTTAAATTCAAAGACATTAACAGGAACATTTCTCAATAATCAGGTAGCGATCAATGAAACACCACGTAAGGTCAACGACTTTTATCAGGGAAAGGCATCCTCAAAACATAATTTGAAGAATGTCTCGTTGAATATACCGAAAAAAGCATTGACACTGATTACGGGAGTAGCAGGTTCAGGGAAAAGTACCTTAGTAAAAGACTCATTCCTGACCCAATTTCCGGAAACGATTTTGATCGATCAAGCGGCGGCTCAAACGAATTCTCGTTCTAATCCTGCAACGTATATCGGGATTCTCGATACTATAAGAAAGTTATTTGGAAAGGCAAATAATGTCTCGCCTTCTCTATTCAGCTATAATTCCAAAGGCGCTTGTGCCAACTGTAAAGGGCAAGGATACATTGAAACGAATCTGGCATTCATGGATGCCGTGCGAAATGAGTGTCCAGTATGTGAAGGGAAACGGTTCAATCAAGAGGTGTTAGACTATCAATTTCAAGGGAAGAATATCAATGAAGTGCTCGGTCTTACGGTAGAAGAGAGTTTGAGCTTCTTTCAGGAAAATGCCATCGTGAAAAAGCTTAAAGCGATGTCCCAGGTGGGGCTTGATTATTTAGCGATTGGTCAGCCGATGAGCACGTTGTCTGGTGGAGAGTGTCAGAGAATGAAACTTGCCAGTGAATTTTACAAAAAGGGAAGTATCTATCTTCTGGACGAGCCTTCCACCGGTCTACATTTATCTGATATCGCGCATATTATGGAAATTATGAATCACCTCGTTGATCAGGGGAACACAGTGATTGTCATTGAACATCATGTGGATATTATTCGCCAAGCAGATTGGATCGTGGATATTGGACCGGATGGAGGGGATAAGGGAGGCGAGATTGTATTTGAGGGGTATCCGACTGCAATCAAGGCGACCGACTCTTTAACTGGTCAGTATATTTAAATGTTGGAACAAGCTGTTTAAGTGAAAAACGTCTAGTTGAATGCTTCAACTAGACGTTTTTTATTTGAACGGAGTTTGTATTTATAGGAGTTGTCGTTTAAAGATCTTCGCCGTTAGTAGCGATCACGTTTTGATACCAATTGAAGGATTTTTTCTTGTAGCGTTCTAATGAACCATTTCCCTCATTATCTTTGTTTACATAGATGAAGCCGTAACGTTTTTTCATTTCCCCTGTTCCGGCAGAGACTAAATCGATAAAGCCCCATGGCGTGTAACCAATCAGGTCGATTCCGTCATATTCAACAGACTCTTTCATAGCTTCGATGTGTGCCTTCAAATAATCGATTCGATATTGATCATCTACTGTATTGTCAGCTGTCAGCTCATCGATTGCACCAAAGCCGTTTTCAACAATGAACAAAGGAAGCTCATAACGATCATTGAACCAATTCATGGCATAACGCAGACCAGTTGGATCGATTTGCCAGCCCCAATCAGAAGCTTCCACATATGGATTTTCTACGAGATCTTTTGATTCATCATAGTCATATGCAGGTCCTTTGTTATGGTCTTTAACAGCAAAGGACATATAATAGCTAAAGCCGATATAGTCGACACAGCCGTGTGCCAATGTGTCCAGATCTTGTGGAGTGATGTCTAAGCGATAGCCTTGACGATCCAAATAGCGTTCAATGTAGTTCGGATAATGACCACGAACATGGACATCTGTAAACCAGTAGCGTTTCTGCATGGCACTAACTGCAGCCATCATATCTTTTGGGCTGCAAGAATAAGGGTAAATTGGAACCATAGCAATCATACAGCCGATTTGGAATTTCGGGTTGATTTCATGACCGATCCGAACGGCTTCCGCACTGGCAACCAGTTCATAATGCGCGGCTTGATACATGATTTCTTCACGATTTTCGCCATCTTCATATTTGATTCCTGAGTTTGTAAATGGTGCAAAATCTTCTTCGAAATTGGCTTGATTGTTGATTTCATTAAAGGTCATCCAATAAGTAACTTTGTCTTTGTAGCGTTTGAAACAAACTTCAGCGAATTTAGTGAAAAAACCAATAACTTTTCGATTGCGCCAGCCGCCATATTCTGTGACTAAATGATAAGGCATCTCGAAATGAGAAAGGGTGATGACTGGTTCGATGCCATATTTCAGACATTCGTCAAATAAGTCATCATAAAACTGCAGGCCTTCTTCATTGGGTGTTTCCTCGTCACCTTTTGGAAAAATACGTGTCCAGGCAATGGAGGTCCGGAAGCATTTCAAGCCTAATTCAGCAAATAGTTTTACATCTTCTTTATAGTGAGTATAGAAATCAATGGCTTCGTGATTCGGGTAGTTCTCACCGACAATGACGCCATCGGTGATTCTGCGGGGAACACCATGCGCGCCAACCGTCATGACATCGGCTACACTGATCCCTTTTCCGCCTTGATCCCAGCCGCCTTCCAGCTGATGGGCAGCGACAGCACCGCCCCATAGAAAATCATTTTTCAAAATTGACATAATCATCGACCTCTTTAATTATTAGTATTTGTATAAATCTTGCAAAAGCTTCACGCTTTAAAGGGTACTCCTTAAACTTTACAACGAGGTGCCATGTTCCTTTTCGTGTAATGTTTTTCAAGATTTAAACAGTATTGCTCGTGTCTAAATAGAATCGGGGCAGGAACCGAATCAGTGATGGCTAGCTGTTGATTCGTGGTTTCTGCCCCGTAATGTATTATTGTTCTGCTTCGATTTTTTCTAATACGTCTTCTTCAACTGGCTGACCTGTTTCCTGTGCATAGTTGATGGCATCCATTTTTCTTGCAAATGGCAGATAGATGAAGAAGCCAAGAACCAATACGAAGGCTTGCAGGAGTGCCGTACGCCAACCGCCGACTAATAGACCGGAAAGAATAGCCGGGGTGGTCCATGGAACCTGTACCGCGGTAAAGAGTGGCACCAAACCAGTGTAAAGGGCAAAGTAGGTGATCACGGAAGACACAACAGGTGTCAAAATGAATGGGACAACCATGATTGGGTTCATAACGATTGGTGTTGCGAAAACGATTGGCTCATTGATACCGAACAAGGCAGGTGCAAGTGATAAACGTCCCAGTTGCTTGAACTGTGCGGATTTCGCAAGGAATACCATGAAGACAACTAATCCGATCGTCATACCAGCACCAGTTACTGTTTGGAATTGATCCATAAACTGCTTGGTAACGATGTGTCCGCCATTTTCGATAGTCAAGGCTTTACCTGCATTCAGAATTTCTGTATTTTCCAATGAATTTGCTTGCAAGATAGGTTCCATAATACCACCGACGATGGTTGAACCATGTACGCCGAAGAACCAGAAGAATGGAACCAAGAATCCAATAATCAAAGCGCCGCCCAATGTATCTGTTACTCCTTGTAATGGTGACTGTAAAACATCATAAATGAATTCAAAGAATGTTGTACTAAACACTTTATCAAAGAAGATGTAGACGAACATTGCACCAGTAATCAACACGGCAGCAGGTATCAATGCCGTAAAGGAGTTCGCTACGTTCTCAGGTACTTGTTCCGGCAATTTAATACGAATATCATGTCGTAGGAACCAACTATAGACCCAACCAACAATTAGACCAACCAGAATAGCTGTAATCATTCCTTTTCCGCCAGTCCAGTCTTTATTGATGATATTTCCGATTGTTATGCCGCTTTCTGCATCTGTTAGTTCAGCTGACATAAACATAATAAAGATGACCAGACCGATCATACCAGCAGGCAGACCTTCAAATCCTTCAGTTTTTACATAAGAATAGGCAATACCTATAACAGCAAAAACGGCCATAATAGCAAAGGAAGCACCAAACGCTTGGTTGAAATAAACGCCTAAGCCAGATTCTGTTACCCAATTAGCTGCCGGCTCATAAGGAATATTGGCAAGTAACAGGAAAATGGAACCGACAATTGTAAATGGCATCGTATAAAGCATACCGTTTCTTAACGCAGTAATAGGTTTCGTGTTTACAAATCTTAGTACGGGTGGAAGAAGTTTTTCATTAATCCATTCGTTCATTTTTAACTCATCTCCTCTTGAATAAATAAAATAAGTATAAGTTCATGTAGAGTATCCGGAAAGTAAATGTTGGCCTCCTTTTTTATATTGAATACGTTTACACATTTAATATAAAAGATTCTGGCTGGAAATGGAATAGTTTCGCTGGTTTGAGAAACATGTTACGCGCGAAAAAACAAAGCAGATAAGAAATGCTGATTTAACAGTATTTCTGTATCTGCTTTTTAAGATGTTGGAACAAAAAAAGAGCTTTTTTCGAGTAAATCAGTGAATCGATTTTACTTTGGTCTACAGCTATTCTTTTTCTGCCGACCGCTCTTGTAAGAGCTGTTTTCCGGCTTGATGTGCCAAAAGCTCAACCAACGCAATCACGGGGATTTGAGTGGTCAGATTGATGAATGGATCTGCATAGGCGGATTTTTCTTCCGGCATATAATAGGAAATATTGTAATCTGCCAACTTGGCAATCGTGGAATTTTCATCGTTAGTGATGCTCAAAATTTTTGCATTGGAGCGTTTGAAATCGGACACCATTTTTAGGATTTCCGATGTTTCGCCAGAGACAGATAGCACAATCACCAAGGAGCTTTCAAAGCCACGTGGCGGTATCGGTGTAAACGGATCGCTGACGCTGTAGGCGTTGATCCCGATATTGGAAAAGTAGCGACTGCCGTAAGCGCCAAGGACACCACTAGTACCCAGTCCAATAAAAACGACATGGCGTGCCTCGATAATCAAATCAATCGCTGGCTTGAAGGTATCTTGATAATTTCCCTGATTGATTTTTTTTAAGAAAGAATCGACATGTACCGCTGAAGCATAATAATCTTCAAAGCCGATGGGCTGTTCTTGGGCTTTTTTTACAGCAAACTTCAATTCAGAAAAACCTTCAAAGCCCATTTTTGTACAAAAACGGAGGATCGTGGAGGTTGATACATGACAATTGGCAGAGAGCTCGCGAATGGTCAGCTTGGGAATTTGCGTAATATGTTCAAGAATATATTGATAGACAATCAGTTCCAGATCATTCAGTGACTGGACTTTTTCCAGATCGAACAAAGGAAGGTCACCTCTTTTTTCAATGTTTCCTCCAGTTTACAATACAAATCGAGATAGGTATAGTGATTCTCTTAAAAACAAGAGGCGTTTGAGGTATTGTTCCAACCCCAAACGCCTCTGCAATAAACAATGAATAACTAAAATGGCGAAGCTTCTCCCTGCTTCAAAAATCGGAACGTAACAAGAACCTTAGCTTTAGGAGTGGCGTCTCCTCTGATTTTTTCTTAGCAAAAACGCCATCTTCCCACTTATTGATTGACCATTCTCTTTCTGAAAAAACGTTGATACAGCCATGCTCCGATAGCAGAGAAGAATAATGGACCGATAGCTAAGCTAAACATCTGCAGGTAATTCTTTTCTATAAGCGGTAGATACAGTTGTGAGAAAATAGACACAGCAATCGTAAGAACGACACTGAAACTAAGAAACTGTGGTAAAAAATTAGATGAAGGGACAAGTTCTGTCTGTGTCCTGTATTTACGTTTGAATGCCGGATAAGCCAATGCTACAAGTAAGTAAGGCAATGCACGTGAAATGTTGGTCATCATAGTGAGTTGATTATAGAGTAATGTGACATAGGCGTTACCCCAAGTGATGGCACTGATAAACAGAATAATCAAGCTTCCTTGAACAAGCAAGGCTTTTGTTGGCATTTGCTTTGCGTTTCTGGCTCGGACCCAAGAGGGCCAATAATGCTTCGGCGTTCCTTCTACCAGCACTCGCAATGGTAGATAGAAGATGGAGGACAAAAGCGCGATATAAGAGATTAACAGGGTCAATGCAGTCAGACGTGTAAAGAGTTGCCCAATAAACTGAATCATCTCAGCGGAACCACCTAAGCTTGCAGCGAGTCGTTGTCCGGAGTCGTTCATTAACGCATACATTAGGTTACCAAGATGAAGGGATTGATCTGCCTGAAGCTCTTGCCAATTGAGCGCGCCGCTCCATAACAGTAGGCCAACAAAATAGCAGATGACAATCAAGAAGCTGCCAAAAACCACTAGCTTTGAAAATTTATTTTTCTGCTGACCGGTCTTGTCTACTAAGCTGGCAATGGTATCCAGGCCGCCAAATGCAGTGACCGCAAAAATCAAGAAGCTCAGCTGTGAGACAAATGTATTGTCACCTGTTATAGCAGAAGCAGAGTGAATACTAGAGGTTAGATGAGGAAGGATTTCCCCGGGATGAGTCAGCCATAGAATCAGATTGCTGCCGAAGCTGATAAATACTAACAGAAACATAAGGACACTACTGGCATACAATAAATGAGCTATCTGTTTGAACCCCTTATTGACAACGAACAACGTCAAGCCAACAGCAAAAATCGATAGAACCCCGATTAATTGGGTTGTCGAAAGAAAGGGTATCGGACTTTGCTGCTTGGTCAGATCTTCGCCAAAGAGCAGCAAGGATAATGGAATCCAGAGCTTCATGAACAAACTGATCATCCAGACGAAGTAGCTGCAATACCACAAAAAAGCAGCGATAAACGCTGTTCTTTCAGATAAACAGTCTGAGAGCCATTGATACAATCCGCCGGAATCATTTTTATACACAGACGTAAATTCTGATATAATAAGGGCGTAGGGAATAAAGTAAAAAACAGCTGCCCAGATAAAGTAGGGGAGGGCTT
Organism: Enterococcus sp. 9E7_DIV0242; assembly: GCF_002140975.2. Lineage (NCBI taxonomy): Bacteria > Bacillati > Bacillota > Bacilli > Lactobacillales > Enterococcaceae > Enterococcus > Candidatus Enterococcus clewellii. The sequence continues at coordinate 2,234,846 of NZ_CP147247.1, read as the reverse complement.
TCATCCCCATGAGGAAAAAGGCTGTTGTTAAACTTGAAAATGAAAAAACAGTTGTTGTGATAATCATCACAAGACGTTTTGAACTAAAAAGCTGGCGATTTTTAAGCATGAAGAAGCAATCCTTTTCTTTTCGTGATATAGTGATTTCAGCATAGAAAAATAAATGGAAGAATACAAGAGCTTTTTGAAAAAATTAGGGAATAGGAGTAGTCAAATGTCTATTCAAATACAACAGGCAATCGATAGCATGCGAGAGGAGCTGCAGGTTGATTTTATTGGGATTGCTTTATCCAAAGTCAATACCGGAACGAACCTTCGCACGATTCACTGGCAGTATGTTGCAGGGAATACTAATCAAAATTATAAGCGTATCCGACTGCAGGTTGGCAAAGGCATTGCCGGGATTGTCTGGCGCACAGGCAGAAGCTATTGTGAGACGAATCTGCAAGTAGATCCCACAGAGCTTGTGGAGCTGCCGATTGCTCGAATGGAGAAAATCGAAACAGCAGTTGCTGCCCCCATTTTAAAAAAAGGACGGGTACAGGGTGTGTTATTATTCGGCTATCGCAAGCCATTGGAGATAAGCGATGATTTTTTAAGAGTGGTAGAGTCAAGAGCTGAGCAACTTCTGGCATTATTGGAGGAAACCTAAAAAATGAAGGAACAGTTTTTTGAACAAGTATTCATGGAAGCGAAGGATGGATTGTACCTGTTATCTGATTCCGGAGAAGTCAAAAAAAATAAAGCAGCGATCGAATTAGAGGCGCGATCGATTGTTCCATTGGACAGAGTGATCGAGATTGCCAAAGGCAAGGGCTGTGTTCTCCATACCACGACGGATAAATGCCTGAACTGTGAGGTGAAGGAGACGTGGAGTCCGACGGTATTTCCTTTGATATTGGAATCGAAGGAAGGGGGGCAGGAGCGCTTTAGTGGAAGCTTGACGTTGATTAATGAAACGGCGCAGCTGTTAAGCTTACGAAGTATTGAGCATCAAGAGACGATGCAGCATGTGATCGACAATAAACGATTGATTGAATACGTCAATCAGGCACATGAGAAGGAGCGCCGTGCTATCTCACAAGAGCTGCACGATGGCTTGGCACAAAGCATCTATAGCTTGATGTTGGATGTTCGGCAAATAAAGAGAATCGATGATAGAGAAGAAATCATTCAACGAATCGAGCAGATTGATGAAGATTTTGTTTCACTGCTGCAGGAGGTCAAGCAGATCGCTGTTGATTTACGACCAACTGTATTAGATGATCTGGGACTGGTTCCCGCAATCGAAGCCCTCTTGCATCGTATGACAGAAACAACAGGAGTGGTTGTTCATTTTATTCCGGTGCTGAGCCGACAGCGCTTTTCGGAGCGACTGGAAACGGTGACCTATCGCGTGCTTCAGGAAAGTGTGATGAACAGCGTCAAATATGCGGAAGTCGATGAGCTATGGGTGACAATAAGAGAAGTTGATGAGTACTTGGTTTTAGAAGTCCGGGATCATGGCAAAGGGTTTTCTCTAGCTGCTGTCAGCAAAGGGACTGGAGAAGGCTTGGGGCTTTTACATATGCAGGAACGAGCCGAATCTGTTGGTGGCACATTGAAGATTCAAAGCACAGCCGGTGAAGGAACGACGGTATCATTGAAGCTGCCGGTCGACTGGGAGGGGAAACGAGATGAATGTAGTAATAGCTGATGATCATGCAGTCGTAAGAAGCGGTCTGCGCTTATTATTAGAGTCTTACCCTGAGGTCTGTGTCGTCGGAGATGCCGCAGATGGAACAGAGACATTTTTATTGTTGGAAAAATACCCTGTGGATATCGTCTTAATGGATGTTCGTATGCCGCCGGGAGAAAATGGGTTGCAGACGACTCGCAGAATCAGTGAACATTTTCCAGCCGTCAAGGTCATTATTTTGAGTATGCACGAAGAAGAAGAATACTTGAGAAAAGCTTTGGAATATGGCGCAGCAGGCTATATTTTGAAAAGCTCATCCGATGAGGTTTTATTGGACTCGTTGCAAAAAGTTATGAATGGATTGCGCGTTGTTGATCCTCTGTTTGCTATTGCTGATCCACAAAAATGGCTGGATGAGCTGGAGGGAGAAAATAATCAATATTACGAGCGCCTATCTAAAAGAGAACGGGAAATCTTGCCTTTGGTTTCTTTAGGCTATACAAATAAAGAAATTGCAGAGCGTCTGTTTATTTCTGTAAAAACGGTCGAAGTACATAAATCTAATTTAATGAAGAAGCTGGAAGTTGAAAGCTTTTCTGAGTTACTGCACTATAGTATCAAACATCATTTAATCGATTTGTGAGGTGGAAAGAAATGAATAGTGTGTTATATGTGTTTCATGGCAGTCAGAAAGATGAGAAAAACAAGGCAGCGATTGCTTTCGTTGAGCAGTTGAAGCAACAGATAGGGGCAGATATTCCGCAGGAAACGGCTTTTTTAGAAAACCATCCCCATACGATTTTGAAACAGTCAGAGCTATTGATTGCTCAAGGCGCAGATCATATTGTGGTTGTACCAGTGTTGCTGTTTGCAGCAAAGCATGCACTTGTCGATATTCCAGCAGAGACGGCTGAAGTTGAGCAGAAACATCCTAAGGTTCGCTTCACACAGGCGGAGACATTTGGGCATCGACAAGGAAGTCGAATGGTGCTTTTGGAACGTTTTGCAACAGTAAAAGAAGAAAATCCGTCACAGGAATTTACAGGGATCCTATTGGCTCATGGGACAAAGATGACAGATGAACCTCAACGTCTGTTGGAAGAAATCGCTGTAGAAATACAGGAAAAGGTTGGATTTCCTATCAAAGCGGTCAGTCTGAAAGGGCAGGGGGATTACCTTGAAGAAATTCGTCAGACAGTAGCTGAAAACCGACAGCCAATCATCGTACCATTCTTTTTATTCGATGGACATTTGATTCATTTGATGAAAAAAAGAGTAGCCGAAGCATTTCCGGAGCAGACGTTTATTATAACGCCGACCTTGGCATTTGATCAGCAGATTCTGCCGGATTTAAAGCAGATTGTGGAAGGAGCCTTTCATGTATCCGATCATGCTTGATCTCAAGGATAAGACAATTGTGATTATCGGTGGTGGAAGAATTGCTTTAAGAAAGACGAAGGCTTTGTTGCAGGCAGGCGGTCGTGTGGTAGTAGTTGCACCTATGCATGATGAAGAATTTGAGTCGCTTGAAAATGTGGCACTTATTAAGAGGCCGTACCGCACAGGTGATTGCAAAGAGGCACACTTGATTTTTGCCTGTACAGATTCCAAAGTCATCAATCAGCAAATTGTTGAGGAAGCGGAACCTTGGCAGTGGGTCAATGATTGCAGTAAAAAAGAAAACAGTGACTTTTTCAACATGAGCATTATACAGCATGAGACCGGTGTCGTTGCTTTTTCAAGCAATGGCCAGTCGCCGGTAGAAACGAAGAAGCTAAAGCAGGAAATAGAAGCGCTCTTGTGTGAGAAAGAGTTGCTTCACAACAAAATAGAATAGAGAGTCTTCTGGTTATTACAATTGGGTCAATAGATAAAGGCTTAAAACAAAGAGAAAATCTTCGCGGATTCATTAGTGAAGATTGTCTCTTTGTTTGTGTGTCTATGGCATTAAAAAAAGATCAACTATCTGCTGCTTATTAGGAGATTCCCTAATATTCAAATTTCTTCATGATTGGTATCCTGAAAAAAAGAATGTTCAAATAATCACAATGAGGAGATATATACGATGAAAGAGAAGCTTGTATTAATCGGTAATGGTATGGCTGGTGTTCGAACAATCGAAGAAATTCTGGAACGTGACCCGGATAGATACGAAATAACGATTTTTGGGGAAGAAAAGTACCCCAACTATAATCGAATCATGCTTTCAAATGTTCTTCAAAAGAAGATGGAGGTTGCGGAGATCATCACGAATCCGTTGACTTGGTATGAAGAAAACAACATTCGTTTGGTCAACCATGATCCAGCGATAAAGATCGACAAGGAAAACAAGCTTGTTCATAGTGCTTCTGGTCAAGAAATCGCGTATGACAAGTGTATTATTGCAACAGGATCAAGAGCGTTTATTTTACCTGTGGAAGGTTCCAAATTGCCGGGGGTTGTTGGTTTTCGTACGATCGATGATACAGAAGCGATGCTGGAAGCAGCGAAAAGTTATAAAAAAGCGGTGGTTATTGGTGGTGGACTATTAGGTCTGGAAGCAGCTAAAGGCTTAGTTGATCAAGGCATGGAAGTAACCGTCATTCATCTTGAAAAATGGTTGATGGAAACGCAGCTGGATGCAAAAGCCGGCGAGATGCTTAAGGCTGACTTAGAAAAACAAGGTCTGAAGTTTCTAATGGAAAAACGCACAGAAAAGATTTTGGGAACAGATCATGTGACAGGTATCACATTCAGTGATGGTTCGTCTATTGAAACCGATCTTGTGGTCATGTCAGTCGGTATCCGACCAGAAGCAACCTTAGCGAGAGAAGCAGGGCTGGATGTTAATCGTGGGATATTGGTCAATGACTTTATGCATACAAGCAATGAACATATCTATGCAGTTGGTGAATGTGTGGAGCATAACGGCCAAGTTTACGGATTAGTTGCACCATTATTTGAGCAGGGAAAAGTGCTGGCAGATATTTTGACAGATAAAGAAACAGCCCCCTACCAAGGAAGTACGACATTTACTTCCTTGAAGGTATCAGGCTGTGATCTATATTCAGCCGGCGAGATCAAAGAATGCGAAGGCGTAAATAGTATCGAAGCATTTGACGGACTAAACTTTACATATAAAAAAGTATTTGTTCGGGAAAATAAAATCGTCGGTGTTGTTCTTTATGGCGATACTTCAGAGGGCAACCGCTATTACAATATTTTGAAGAAAAATGAAGAGATCGATGGCTATACGCCGGTATCTCTATTGCATATGGCAGGAGAAGAAACAAGTACGGATGTTGGCGAATGGCCGGATGATGAAATGATTTGCGGCTGTAATGGTGTGACAAAAGGAACGATCGTCAGTGCAATCAAGGAGAAGGAACTGACATCGATTGCGGAAGTGACAAAATATACTAAAGCCGGTGGTTCTTGCGGAAAATGTAAACCATTGATTGGAGATATTTTGGCGTATACTCTTGGTGGCGCTGTTGCCAGCGGACCAACTGGGATTTGCGGCTGTACTTCTTTGACTAGAGATCAGATTGTGACGCAAATCCATGCGAAGCATTTGACTTCCTCTGAAGAGGTTTATAAAGAACTGGCCTTCCAAAATCCGGAAGGTTGCCCAAAATGCCGTCCAGCAGTCAACTTCTACTTGAATGTTGCTTGGCCGAAAGAACATGCAGATGAACGGGAATCAAGATATGTGAATGAACGGATGTATGGAAATATTCAAAACGATGGCACATATTCTGTGATTCCTCGAATGAGAGGCGGAAAAACAGATCCGCAACAGCTAATGTTGATCGCTAAGGTAGCTGAAAAATATGATGTTCCAATGGTCAAAATCACCGGTAGTCAGCGTATTGGCTTGTTTGGTGTAAAAAAAGAAGATATGCCTAAAATTTGGGAAGAGCTGGATATGACTGCAGCAGCAGCTTATGCGAAAGCTGTTCGTTCCGTGAAAACATGTGTGGGCGCAAACTTCTGTCGTTTTGGCACACAGGATTCACTAGGGTTAGGAATCAAGCTGGAGCAGCGTTTTGAATTTATCGATACGCCACATAAATTCAAAATGGGCGTCTCTGCTTGCCCGAGAAGCTGTGTAGAAAGTGGTGTGAAGGACTTCGGAATTATTGGTGTAGAGAACGGGTTCCAGATTTATATTGGCGGTAACGGCGGAACTGAGGTCAAAGAGGCTCAGCTATTGACGACGGTTGCCACAGAAGAAGAAGTCATTGAGCTTTGTGGTGCGATGCTGCAGTTTTATAGAGAAACAGGTGTTTATGCAGAACGTACGGCACCGTGGATGGATCGTCTTGGGTTTGATAAGGTCAAAGAAGTACTCCTTGATTCTGATCACAGAAAAGAATTGATTGTCAGACTGGATGAAGCAGTTGAAGGACGCCGAGGCAACCCTTGGGAAGAGGTTATCAAGGATGAAGCACTTCGAAAAGATCTATATACAGTAGGGAGAGTATAGCATGAAAAAAATATTCGTAGCTTCCATGAATGAGCTAGTGCCTAGAATCGGAAGAGAAGTACTGGTTGGTGATCAGAAAATCGCTGTATATCGTTTGAGTGATGATCAAGTAAAGGCGATCGAAAATATCTGCCCTCATAAGCAGGGGCCATTGGCAGAAGGTATTGTTTCAGGTGAGTTTGTTTTTTGCCCGCTGCATGACTACAAAATTTCGCTGAATGATGGGATCGTACAAGATCCTGATGAAGGATGCGTCCGTACATTCGAAACAGTTGTCGAGGGTGATCAAGTTTACGTGATGGTGGACTAGATGGGGATCGTTTATTTTGTAGGAGCCGGGTCTGGTGATCCTGAGCTCCTCACCCTTAAGGGGAAAAGATTGCTCGAAACCGCAGATGTTATCATTTATGATCGGTTGGTGCATCCTGTTTTTCTTTTTCTGGCAAAAGCCGATGCTCGGTTTATTTATAGCGGAAAATACCCTAAAAATCATGTTCTAAAGCAAAAGAACATTAATAAATTGCTTCAGGATGAAGGGCAGAAAGAACAGGTCGTGGTTCGCTTAAAAGGCGGTGATCCGGGAATTTTTGGTCGTGTAGGTGAAGAGATCGCAGTACTAAGAGAGCTTGGTGTTCCCCACGAGGTCGTACCGGGAATCACTGCCGCATCTGCAGCAGGTAGCTATAGTGGGATTCCTCTGACACATAGAGAATACAGCAGCAAGGTTACTTTTGTTACAGCGCATCGTAGAGCCGGCGAGACCTTGGATTTCAAGGGGTTGACTGAAAAAGGGACGATTTGTCTATATATGGGCGTGGAATACGCTGTAGAAACGCAGAAAAAATTATTGGAACAACAGGTTTCAGAAACGATGCCGGTTGCCATTATCGAATGGGGAACACTTGGAAGACAACGGACCGTAATAACAGATTTAGGAACGATGCTTGAATCAATCAATCAGCAGGACATCCAGAATCCATCCATGATCATTGTTGGAGAGGTTGTGTCGGTAAGAGAGGGAGCAGACTGGTTTGAACAGCGCCCGTTATTCGGTAAAAAAATTCTTTTAGTGGATACCGAAAGGATTTCATTTGAGACGATCGTTACGTATACGCAGCAAGGGGCCGATGTCTATGCAGTCCAAACAGGTGAACAACGAGATCGTCGTTTTGATGAGGTCAATGACTATTATCTGTCAGACCATTCGTTTGATGAAATCATTTATTTAGGGAAAACAGTCGCTGGGACATACCCAAATCACCAATTGTCTTTATAAGGAATTACATAAAAAGGAGAGAAAAATTATGGGGTCATTTCAACCACCGGAAATAGTAGATGTTACGATAGAAAAAGGGATTCAAAAAGCACGTGCCAGCTTCCTAACTTTGGCAGTGCTTGGCTTTATGGCAGGGATGTTCATTGCCATTGCCGGCGTCGCAATGATCCGAACGATGGGTACAATGCCGAGTGAGTGGGGAACATTAGTCAATGTGATTGGTGCAGCGGTTTTCCCATTCGGGCTGATTTGCTTGTTACTGGCAGGCGGAGAGTTAGTTACCGGGAATATGATGGTTGTTTCTATGGCGTTGTTTGCAAAGAAAATCAGTGGGAAAGAATGGCTGAGAAATATTGTGATCGTTACGATTTTTAACTTGGTCGGTTCATTGTTTGTTGCGTATTTCTTCGGGTATCTTAGTGGCGCCTTGCAAGGAGATTTTGCGGAGCGTGCTATTCAGATATCGCTTGGACGGACAAAGGATACGCTACTGCAGGGATTTCTATCAGGTGTGGCATGTAATATTTTAGTAAGTACAGCCGTTTATCTAAATTTTGCGGCGAAAGACTTCATAGGAAAAATCGTAGGGATCTTTTTACCGATCATGGGCTTTGTTATTTGCGGGTATCAGCATGTGGTTGCCAATATGTTTTTGATTCCAATGGGGATCATTCTCGGTGGAAATACATGGTCTGAGTTTGGTAAAAATATGGTCAGTGTCTTTACCGGAAACTTAGTCGGCGGCGGGGTGTTTATCGCAGGGATGTATTTCCTTGCATACAAAGTCGGTACGAAGAAGTTGTCAAATCAGTAAAATTTAGTATGATAGATGAGTGTGACGAAATACATGAGAGGACAAGCTCACTAGTGCATGAACGACAGGCAATAGTAGTTTCCCTGTAACGCATGATTTTGTGTAGGTCATTTATCAAATACGATGAATGGCAAGAAGTTGTAGCAGAAATTGTATAAAAGAAAGAAGTTAAGCAAATGAAACCCATTCGTGTTGGGACTAGAAATAGTCCATTGGCTATGAAACAGACGACGATCGTTATTGAGCTGTTACGAGAGGTTCATGGCGATGTTGCAATAGAGATCGTTCCCCTGGTTACTACAGGGGATCGTTTGCTTTCCGTCAGCTTGTCAAAAATCGGTGGAAAGGGTCTTTTTATTAATGAAGTTGAGCAGGCACTGCTAGAGGGAAGCATCGATTTTGCGGTCCATAGCTTGAAGGATATGCCGGCTGTTATAGGTAAAGGGCTGACCTTGGCCGCGATACCGAAGCGTGCGGTTCCATCTGATTGTCTGATTTTTCGAGAGGTCAGCAGTATTTCAGAGTTGCCGAAAAATGCGAGAATTGGAACGAGCAGCTTACGCCGAGAGTTTCAAATGAGCGGCTTGCGAAAAGATATTCAAGTCGAATCCATTCGGGGGAATGTAGGGACGCGTCTGAAAAAGATGGAAGAACAGCAGCTGGATGCGATTGTCTTGGCATCGGCTGGTTTAGAACGGATTGGTTGGTTTGATGCCCCGACGCATGCGTATCAGCAGTTGGATGTAGCTTCCTGTATACCAGCGGTTGGTCAAGGAGCTCTAGCTGTAGAATGTCGCGCCGATGATTTTCAGATGATTGCTTTTTTACGAAAGATCAATGATTCGCTGACAGAATTGCTCGTTACAGAAGAGCGAGCTTTTTTAAGAGTGCTTAATGGGAATTGTGAAATCCCAGTAGGTGCTTATGCTGAAAAAACGGATGGTGGGTATCGAATGTCCGGCTTTTTAGGGGATAAAGAATTGAAGCATTCAGTGACTCAAACCGTGGAAGCCGCTTCTATTACAGGCGTTGGAAAGAAGCTTGGAGAAGTACTTCTTAAGGAATTAGGAGAAGACAGCAGATGAGGAAAATTTTGCTGACACGTTTGGTAGCGGATAACGACGAGGACAAACGATACTTTGAGCAGCTAGGCTATCAATGCATAGAACAGCCTTTATTAGAGCTGTCTTTGCATCAAGCGGCTTCGACATCGTTGCAAGCTATGGAACAAGCAGAGTGGTTATTTCTGACTAGTCAGCACAGTGCGGCTTTTTTTCTCCAGCTTTTTTTGGCGCAGTATTCTTTTTCTTTTCTACAAAAGAAAAAATTTGCAGTGATTGGTGAAAAAACAGCGGTAGTACTTGAAAAAGCTGGATTATATCCAAACTTCCAATCCCGTTCTGCAACTAAAAGAGGGTTATTTACGGAGTGGCTGGCAAGCTATAAGGAGCCGACAACTATTTTTTATCCGAAAAGTAGTCTTGCAGACAGTCGATGGGAAGAGGCTTTTTCTGTTCAGGGACATCATTTCCAAACGGGAATCGTCTATGATAATCGGTTTTCAGAGAATCAGAAGAGTGCGTTACAGCAGCTGCTAAATGACTCGACTATTGATGCGGTGTATTTTACTAGTCTGTCTTTGTGGCAGAGATTTTACGCAGTATATAGTCAAATCAACGCAAAAACTGAGTTAAAATTTTACTGTGTGGGCCAAACGACGCAAGAGGTCATTCAGAAATCTGGGTACCATGCTGTGATTAAAAAATGAGCATCAAGTTGGTGAGTAAGTCAAATTAACTCTGGACAGACAGTTGTTTTCTGAGTAAAAACTTGTTAAAATAATGGAGATATTCATCTTATCAACAAGGGTTTTAGGCTCAGATGAAGTTAAACAGAATAAATAGAGAATAAACAAAATCGCCGGGTTTTGCATAAATAAGTGAGTAGAGAGATTATCCGATAGGCCATCGAAGGATAATCAATCTGCTCTTTTTTTGGAGGAAAAGAGATGAAAACAACGGAGAAAAAAGAACTGACTGGCTATGTCAGTAGAAATGTGTTGAGCATGCTGGGACTGTCACTTTATATACTGGCAGATACTTATTTCATCGCAAATGGTGTAGGTCCTTATGGATTGACAGCATTAAATCTGGCGCTGCCACTATTCAATTTGATTAATGGGCTTGGTTTATTGATGGGGATGGGAGGAGCAACTTTGTTCTCTCTCAATAAAAGTGCAGCACCCGAAATGGGGAAGAAATATTTTTCTCAGCTAGGGTTGATCAGTATTATCTTAGGGCTTCTTTTCACTGTATGTGGGGTGTTCTTTGTTGAACCATTGGCCGTTCTTTTAGGGGGAGGAACGGAAACATTGCCGTATTTGATGACTTATTTACGTGTTATATTGATTGCAGCTCCTTTTTTTGTAGTAAATAATTTTGCTCTCAGCTTTGTGAGAAACGATAATAATCCCCATCTGACAATGGTCGCGATGATTGGATCAAGTCTTTTCAATATTGTATTTGACTACCTGCTGGTTTTTCCTCTAGGACTAGGTATGCTTGGGGCAGCCTTGGCGACTGCGGCTTCACCGGTACTTAGTTTACTGATTTTGACGATGCACCGTCGGAAAGCGAATCGTCTACTCAGTATAGAGTGGACACGTCCTGTATGGAAAACGGTTAAGGATAGTGTTAAGTTGGGTGTGCCGTCATTTTTGACGGAGATGAGTAATGGTGTCAGCATTTTGATATTCAATATCGTCCTACTATCCTTAGCTGGAGATATTGCGGTAGCAGCATTTGGTGTTCTTGCGAATATTTTCTTGATTGGTTTATCTATGTTTACAGGAGCCGCACAAGGGATACAGCCAATCGTCAGCAGAGAGTTTGGAAAGAAAAATTTTATTACAGTAGCAGAGGCATTGAAATTTGGCAGTCTGGTCAGTTTGAGCATCGGTGTGGTTTTATATGCAGCTATGGTCATTTTCAAACTTCCAGTCATTCAATTTTTCAATAGTACAAACAACCAAGAGCTGATTGGTTATGCAAGTCAAGGCATCCCCATTTACCTTGCCAGCTTTCTGTTTTCCGGGTTGAATATAGTATTTAGCATCTTTTTTGCTTCTATTGCAAAACCAGATTTTTCATTTATCTTAGTATTACTTAGGGGATATTTACTAATTATACCTGCTGTGTTCATTATGGGCAGCACATTTGGAATTATTGGCGTCTGGAGCAGTCTGCCAATGGTTGAACTACTGGTATTCTTTGTCAGCCTGTTCCTTCTCCTCAAAACAAGTAAGCAAACCTTTTCAAAAAAAGGGACTCGTTGAGCATGTTATGAGTAACAAAGTTATCCTCCATCGTATAATAGAGTGGATGACACCTTGAAGGAGGAAATAGTGTGAAAACTAATCCATCTAGGATAAGAAGCAGTCCAATAAATAAAGCGCACACCAAATAAACGTCAAAAACGACAGGTCCGACGATAAAAAAGTTATTTAGATGAGTGGTGCTAAGTCTTTTCTAACAAAATCATCTGGTAATAAACCTTCTGAAATGAGTAGTTTGGTTGCTTGTTTAAGAGCTTTATCTTTCTGCTTTTGAATAAGATTGTCTGGCATGTCAATCTTATACAAGTCAGTCGGATTCCAAACTTCTCCAGTCGAAAGCATATGGTAAATAGCTGTAAGCATCATCCGAGCGATTGCGATGATCGCGCGCTTTTTACCTCGTCGTTTATAAATACGCTCATATTTTAAACGGTAATAGGGATGCTTCTCTTTCGCTTTTACCGCAGCGTGAGCACACTGGACAAGTGTTGGTTTTAAATAAACGCCAGCTCGAGAGATGCGGACAGATTTCTTTTTACCAGCAGATTCATTACTACTAGGAGAAAGTCCTGCCCAGCAACATAATCTTTTTGACTGTGAGAACTGAGACATATCAATGCCAATTTCAGAAATAATTTGGATAGCTGATTGGCGACGAATCCCTGGAATCGTCTCTAGTAGTTGAATAGCTGGTTCGTAGGGTTCAACCATTTGGTCCAATAGGTAATCAAGGAAGCTAATCGAGTGATCAAGGTAAGTTTTGTGTTCTTCAATCAGTTGAATTCGAATAATCTGTTCATTTGTAAAAGAGTAACCTTCAATTGATTGGATGAGCTCCTGTCCTTTAGGCTTCATGCTTCCATGAAGCAAGTCGAGCACATGATTCGGATCAAACGCTTTACTTGAAATCAAATAATCTCGGACTCTCTTAGAGCTGACACCAAACATGTCAGAAACTACAGAGTCCATGGCAACATTACCAACGGTAAAGGCATTTTGAAGTCGATTTTTCTCGCTAGAACGATGACTGACTAATCGGGTCCGATAACGAGTAAACTCACGCAAGACTCGAACATCTTTTTCAGGGATAAAACTGCCTCTTACCAATCCCATACGGAATAGTTCGGCAATCCATTTGGAGTCCTTCTTATCATCTTTGTTTCCTTTTACTGCACGAACCCATTTGGGGTTCGCAATCGTGACGTTCATCACGTCTTCAAGCAAATTGGAAACGGGGACCCAGTACTTACCGGTACTTTCCATACAAACATCGTAGCACTTGCATTCTAACAGCCAGTCTTTCAATGCCAGAATCTGGTTGTTAAAAGTTGAAAATCGTTTTTTCTGATAATGCGGCGTTAATTCGCCAGCTTTCGTGGTGATGACGGTAGCTATTAAAAAGCTTTTGTGCACATCAATACCACAACAAACGGGATAAACGACTTTCATGATTCTTCGCCCCTTTCTATAAGTAGCGGAGAGGCAGTGACTGGCCGGGGCAGCATTTAACAGAAGTTGTTAAAACAATGATTAGTGTGCGGACTCTAACGTTCCACTCATTTGTGCTTGAATGCCCTGGCCTTACACTGGTTAGAATACTGGTTTAAACCGGAGGTTTCCTACAACTTACCTCACCGTGCTTTGTAGTGTGCCTCTCCTAGTTCCATTATAAACTGAAATCCGCATCAGTTTTCATTACTATTTGACTCGATGAGCGGAGCGAGTCGAGATGGAGGTTAGAATGTCGAGAAAAATTATTTTATATATTGCTACTAGTTTGGATGGTTATATTGCAGAAGAGGATGGAGCAATCGATTTTTTGACAGCAGAATCTAGCCCGGAAGTAGGAGAATTTGATAGCTATACACAGCTGTTGGAACGAATCGATACTGTTGTTTTAGGGCGTACAACCTACGATCAGCTAGTAAATGAGTTGATGCCGGACCAATATCCCTATGAGGAACAAAAATCCTACATTATCACGCACCATCCGATTGAGGGAACAGATCAATTAATTTTTACCGATGAGCGGCCAGAACAGCTGATTCAACGACTAAAGTCAGAAGAAGGAAAAGATATTTGGATTATCGGAGGGGGACAAATCATTGCACCTTTGATTGCCAATAACCTGATCGATGAGTATGTCATCACTACAGTTCCAATCCTACTTGGTCAAGGCATCTCTCTTTTTCACGAAATGGACGCTGCTGTTCAATTAGCAGTTGTTGATACGACTATCGAAAATGGCTTGATTACTTCTGTTTATTCAAGAGTGAGTGAATAAACAGAAACGAGCACTTCAAACGAAGCGATAGGGAAAAGTTGATTTGTACAGAAGTAATAGCGGAATGCAAAGGCATGGGGAATCTCATGTCTTTTTTGTATGAATAAAAGAGGGAATAATTTTTCTCGAATAAAAGCTTTGACAGGTCAAAAGAAATCAGTTAGAATGAAAATGAATCAAACGACTACATTTGTAAACGATGGTTCGAAAGAAGGGGAAAATAATGACTGAAGCCAAAATAACGGATGCTGAATGGGAAGTTATGCGTGTTGTCTGGGCGCAGAAAGAAACGACCAGTAATGATGTCTTTACCATTCTTAATGAAAAAATGCAGTGGAAGAAAAATACAATCAAAACACTACTAGGGCGATTGGTAGAGAAAGACATGCTGGCAACGAAGCCTTTAGGCAATAAATTTATTTATTATGCACGTATTGAAGAAAGAAGAAGTCTTCAAGATTTATCAGATGAATTACTGACGAAGGTCTGTAGCCGCAAGGTAGGACAAGTCGTAGAGCAACTGATTCAAGATAGTCTGCTGAGCTTTTCAGATATCGAACAGCTGGAACAGCTGCTTCAAGAAAAGAAAAAGTCAGCGGTGGAGGAAGTACCGTGTAATTGTATTCCCGGTCAATGCCAGTGTCATTTGATTGGAAAAAAAGGAGCTGAATAAAGTGGAAACAAAAACGTTTGGAATAGAAGGAATGAGCTGTGCGTCCTGTGCACAATCTGTTGAGAAGGCAACCAGCAAACTTTCAGGTGTCGTGAAATCGAGCGTCAATCTTGCCACAGAAAAAATGACCATCGAATATGATGGGGAACAACTTGGGGAAGCTGAAATCAAGCAGGCTGTAGCAGATGCGGGCTTTCAGGCAATTGGCCAAACCGTACAGCGAAGCTTTAGCATAGAAGGGATGAGCTGTGCCTCTTGCGCACAAAGTATAGAAAAAGCGGTCAATCAATTAGCCGGTGTAGATCAAGCCAATGTCAATCTGGCTACAGAGAAGATGATGGTTCAATTTGATCCAACAGTCTTGAACAGTGGGGAGATTTCTGCAGCAGTTGAGCAAGCAGGGTTTCAAGCGATGGAAGAAACGACTGGAAATGAGCGTGAAAAGACAGACGCAAACCAAAAGAAAAAACAACAGCACATTCAAGAAATGTGGCGTCGCTTCTGGTTGTCAGCAGTCTTTACAGTACCATTGCTTTATATTGCAATGGGGCATATGATTGGACTGCCATTGCCCAGCGTGATCGATCCGATGGCGAACAGCACAGTTTTTGCCATGACTCAACTGATCTTGACGCTGCCGGTTTTATACTTAGGCAGAAGCTTCTTCACAGTGGGGTATCGCTCGCTGTTTAAGGGACATCCGAATATGGATTCACTGGTTGCTTTGGGAACAAGTGCTGCTTTTCTTTATAGCTTATACGGTACGTATATGGTATTTGAAGGTCATGCACATTTCTCAATGGAATTATACTATGAGTCAGCCGCTGTTATTCTAACGCTGATCACTTTAGGAAAATACTTTGAAGCAGTATCAAAAGGAAAGACTTCAGAAGCAATCAAGAAATTGATGGGCTTGGCACCTAAAAATGCCCGAGTGATTCGTGAGGGCAAAGAAATGGATGTACCGATTGAAAACGTTCGAGTGGGTGAGTTCATCATTGTTCGCCCAGGAGAAAAAATTCCGGTGGATGGCGTTGTGCTGGAAGGAACGACAGCAATCGATGAGTCGATGCTCACTGGTGAAAGCATTCCTGTGGAGAAAAAGGCTGGTGATCCGGTCATTGGTGCAAGTATCAATAAAAACGGAAGCATCCAATTCAAAGCGACGAAGGTTGGGAAAGATACGGCGTTAGCGCAAATCGTTAAACTGGTTGAAGATGCCCAAGGATCGAAAGCGCCGATTGCTAAAATGGCGGATAAAATTTCCGGTGTATTTGTGCCAATTGTTATGGTACTTGCTGTATTGGCTGGCTTAGCATGGTACTTCATCGGTCAAGAATCATGGGTGTTCGCTTTAACAATCACGATTTCTGTTCTAGTCATTGCTTGTCCATGTGCGTTAGGTTTGGCGACTCCGACGGCAATTATGGTAGGAACAGGTAAGGGTGCTGAAAATGGGGTGCTGATCAAGAGCGGAGATGCACTGGAAACTACGCATAAAATTCAAACCATTGTCTTCGATAAGACTGGAACAATTACTGAAGGAAAACCTATCGTAACGGATATTTTAGTAGCAAATGGTTTGCTGGAAGCCGAATTGCTGCAGTATGCGGCATCTGCTGAAAAGGGCTCAGAGCATCCGCTAGGCGAAGCCATAGTATCGGCAGCGGAGGAAAAAGGGTTGACGATTTATCCAATTGAAAATTTTCAGGCAATTCCGGGACACGGGATCGAAGGTGATATTCAAGGAAGTAACTTCCAGCTTGGAAACAAGAAGCTAATGGTGGAGCAACAGATTGAGCTTGGAGAATACTACGATTTATCCAACCAATTAGCTGAGCAAGGGAAAACACCAATGTTTATTGCTAAAGATGGGCAATTGGCTGGGATTATTGCTGTTGCAGATACCATCAAGGAAAATAGCAGACAAGCGATTGAAAAGCTGCATCGAATGGGTATTGAAGTTGCCATGATTACTGGAGACAATAAACGAACAGCGGAAGCCATCGCTAAACAAGTGGGGATCGACCGCGTGCTCAGTGAAGTATTGCCGGAGGATAAGGCAGCAGAGGTCAAGAAACTTCAAGCTGAAGGGCGTAAGACAGCAATGGTTGGGGATGGAATCAATGACGCACCGGCGTTGGCGCAAGCAGATATCGGTATTGCGATTGGTTCCGGGACAGATGTTGCCATGGAATCAGCAGACATCGTTTTGATGCGCAGTGATTTGATGGATGTCCCAACAGCCATTGAGCTGAGCCGTTCAACAATCAAGAATATCAAGGAAAACTTGTTCTGGGCCTTTGCTTATAATACATTAGGTATCCCAGTAGCAATGGGGCTTCTGCACCTATTCGGTGGACCGTTGCTTAACCCAATGATTGCGGGTGCGGCAATGAGCTTCAGCTCAGTCTCTGTTTTACTGAACGCATTGCGGTTAAAGCGATTCAAACCATCAAAATAGTTCGTTCTATGCTTGTTGAATAAGCAAGCATCAGTGATAATCAAGAAAAAGAAAAGAGGAAAAAAGAATGAGTCAAACAGTAAAAATCGAAGGTATGAAATGTGACGGTTGTGTCAAAATCGTCAAAGAAAAATTTGAAGCAATTGCTGGTGTAACATCAGTGGATGTTCAACTAGAAGAGAAGCAGGCAACAATCGATGCAACAAGTGAGCTGTCAGAAGAACAGTTATCTGCAGCATTGGCTGATACGAAGTTCACCGTAACTGTATAAAAAAAGCGTTCCAAGCCGATAGTGCTATTACGGCTTGGAACGCTTTTTATGTCAACTCAATCTGTCCAATAAATTCCGGTATTCTTGCTTCGTCTTTTCAGGATCTTTATTCGTGTAATAATAGGTATAGTCTTTTGTCTCGATTTTCATGATCGGTGTTTCTTTTTTGTACACAAGGAGATACGCAACCTCGTCGTTTATTCTGAATTCACCTGTCAGATAATGATCGGTCGCCGAGCCGTATATCCGTATACCATGATCTGGCATCTGATCGATCAATGAGACAGCGTCAATATCCTTGATGGCTATTTCTCGAGTCTTTGAAAAAGGTGCAGACAGCGAAACCTCTTTTGTAGAAAAGGCCATTCGAAACGGATCATTAGAAAAATCGCTAACTAACAAAGGAACGCTGGAAATAATAAGTGTAGCTATAATGACGATCAGTAAAACAATCATCGAAATTTTTCCGGCAGGTCGCCCAAGATTTACTGATAGGTTCATTCCTAAGCGATCAGGGAACATGATTCTAGGATCATTCGGGTTGATATACATGGCATAGCGCCAATATTGGTCATCATCGCCATAACGATAATCAGACGCTTGCAAAATCAACTGATCCTGTGTTCTTCTTAAGCGGAACATCAGAACAAAGATAAAACCAATATATACAAATAATCCGATAAAATAAAGGCTCGCAAGAATCATTATTTTATCATAGACAACAACAAGTGATAGAGCAGGTAAAAAGGATAATGGGCTGAAAACAAAAGCAGAGAGAATAAAAAGCAGCGACCAATAATAGCGCATCGCATCATTTACCTGTTGATTGATTTTTTCGTCACTGGTCAAGGGTTTGACTGGCAGACGGCGAATCAAATAATAAGAAAAAATGAAAAGAGCAGTTGTAAACAAAGAAATACTGCCAAACAAGATTGCCCCGGGGGCTTGTTTTAATGAAAACAACGTGTAAATAGTACCACTTAAAGAAATTAGGATACTAGGCGTAAACCAATAGACTTTCAGCATATTTCGATTTTTATTTAAAACTAGCTTGGTATCAACTAATAAAGGCTTAGTTGGCAGCATCCAGTTGTTTTTCAGCTTGACTGTTGTCATTTTTCGAATGTAGATGACCTGTGTGTAGTAATTTACCCCAATCATACTAAATAACGAAAGAAGCATGAAAATAAGAGCGATAGAATCGTAAGAAATGAGTAGCATGAGTAAATCTAAAACAGAGAACACTCCAGCGATAATCAGTAAAGCTCGTTTATATTCCTGACGTACGTGAAGCACCTGTAAATCATCGAGCCTGTCTTTGGGTAAGGTAGTTTCAAGTATGATATTTTTATGTGGATTAGCAACGATTCGACCAATCAAAGCCATCAGAAAATTCATGCCGATAAGTACAAGTAAAAGTATTACGTTCATATTCATAGGAATCCCATCCTTTATTTAAAGTTCTGTAGAATTTGACTGACGATAGCGTGAATATCTACCTCGTCCATCTGATGAATCGCCGCTTCAGCTAAAATGAGTTCAAGTGAAGCACCAAACTGTTCGATGAAATACTCTGTTGCTTTTGGAAATTCGGCAACCTTTGTACCATTTCTACGATCTGTTACGATATATCCCTCGAGCTTTAACGCGCTGTAGGCCTTTGAAACAGTCATCATATTAACGCCGATCTCATCAGCCAATTGTCGGACAGAGGGCAGTGACTCATTAGCTTCCAATTGACCTCCGGCAATCCCCAGTACAACTTGATTCCGAATTTGCTGGTAGATCGGCACATCGCTTTTCATATCTATTTCCATTAGCATGGATGAAACACCTCACTCTACTTTTTTGCATCTTTTGTATTATATAGTGTAATACAAAATGATTGGAATTGCAATAAGATGACAGTTGAGAGTTTTTGACTTGAGGCATATAATAAGAAAAGAGTGAATAGAGTGTATCTGGACGAGTCGGTAAAACGAGGTTCGCAGTGTCTTTTTCGTGCGGTTCTACACCATATGATCTGTGGCTACTTTCTAGGTGTTCATTAGATTTTCTGAAAAAAGAATACCGCAGAGCTTTTCGGATAGGCCAAATAATGGCCACTCAAAATTTTAGATACACTCGAATGTGAAAGGATGGAAGATATGGCAGAAATCAACAAGGAATCAACCAAAAAATTCAGAGCAGGATTCGTTAAAGGGGCGAAAGAACGTGCAGTTCAAAATGCTGTAGTGACGAATGGGATTACCCGAGCTGCCGAAACACAGGAAGCGAAAGTAGAAAATGTACAAGTCTTTTCAGTGGATTTGGAAACGGGAAAAGTCGCAAATCAAAAGAAAAGCGGTCGCTGCTGGATGTTTGCGGCTCTAAATACATTTCGCCATAAAATGATCAATAGCTTTCAATTAAAAGATTTTGAGCTTTCTCAGAACTATACTTTTTTCTGGGATAAGTACGAAAAATCAAATTATTTTTATGAAAATATCCTTGCGACAGCAGATCAGGCATTGGATTCCCGTAAAGTGGCGTTTCTTTTAGCGACACCGCAACAAGATGGCGGTCAATGGGATATGATTGTTTCACTATTCAAGAAATATGGTGTCGTTCCTAAGACTGCGATGCCGGAAAGTAAGAATAGCTCAGATTCCAGTGAGTTGAATAATTACTTAAATAAAAAACTGCGTAAAGATGCGGTTGTTTTAAGAACGATGATCGAAAAGGGCGCATCTGTCGAAGCTGTTCAGCAGAAGAAAGAAGCCTTTCTACAAGAGATTTATACCTTTTTAGCTATTTCTCTGGGAACGCCTCCGGAATCGTTTGATTTTGAATACCGAGATGAAGCAAAAGAATATCATCTTGACCAAGGCTTGACACCGTTATCTTTTTACGAAAAATACGTAGGTGTGGACTTAGATGAATATGTCAGCGTTATCAATGCACCGACGCAAGACAAACCATTCAACAAGACGTATACAGTAGAGATGCTGGGGAATGTTGTTGGTGGAAAGCCAGTGAAATATCTAAATGTAGATATGAGTACGTTCAAAAAATTAGCTGTTCAACAGTTGGAACAAGGTGAATCTGTTTGGTTCGGCTGTGATGTCGGGCAGTCTTCTAATCGTCAAAATGGAATCATGGCATTGAATGCATATGAAATTAACGAATTATTTGATATTGATTTCACGATGAGTAAGGCAGAGCGACTGGATTATGGAGAAAGCCTGATGACGCATGCGATGGTTTTGACCGGTGTTGATATTGTCAATGGTGAATCTACAAAATGGAAGGTCGAAAACAGTTGGGGCGAAAAAGTTGGTGAAAAAGGCTTCTTTGTGATGAGTGATGCTTGGATGGATGAGTACACGTATCAAATCGTTATACGAAAAGAATTCTTAACGGATGAATTGTTGAAGGTCTGGGAGGAAGAGCCAAAAGTTCTGGCACCTTGGGACCCAATGGGCGCACTGGCGTAGATAACTTAGAACATAATAAAACGGGACGACTGCCAACAGTGGCGTTGTCCCGTTTTTCTTTTATGTATCTTTTCTTAGTTTCATATGTGTTGAAAAACAATAGTGGAAAGAGTCCCATCTGTTAAAAAATCAGGGAAGACCAGCATAGTAGGAGCATATGGCTGCTACTGCTTTTGTGGTACTCTTGTTTTTATGTGTGTGGGTCTGCTCAAATTTCTTTTCCGAATATGGTTATAGACAGTTGGCACGGAAATATCACATCTTTCAGCAATTTCAGAAACGGAGAGATCCGAGGTGACATACAGCTCTAACGCATGATTGACTTCATCTGTACGTGGCGGTCGACCAAGCTGCTTGCCATTTTCTCTAGCTGCGTCAAGACCAGCTAAAACACGTTCACGAATCAGTTCAGCTTCCATTTCTGAAAAGGCGCTCATGATTGTAAAGAAGAAGCGCCCCATGGGTGTGCTTGTATCAATGTTGTTTTGGATACTGACAAAGTTGATATTCCTTCTATCAAACTCCTCAAGCAGAGAAAGCAGTTGGCGTGTCCCACGTGCGAGACGATCCAGCTTGAAGATGACTAAGGTATCTCCGGAACGAAGTTTCTGAAGAACTGTGTTCAGGACACTTCGAGCAGGATTTCGACCACTTTCTCGTTCCTTGTAAATTTTATCTACACCATAATGCTTTAGTGCTTGCAATTGTGAATCAAATTTCTGTTGATGGGTACTTACCCGCATATAGCCGATAGTTGCCATTTTATATCACACTCCTAATAGTTGTTTCATGCTACAACGAAAATGGCAACTCTATCAAGAATTATATAAATACTATTTTATTTATTGTAAAAGTATTTAAAAAAATTGACTGGTTTGTTTTGGTAGAGTGTATTGCCTATTGCTGCAGCTGATTTGCCAGAATAAGCAGGTTTAGCGCCTGTTTATCCTTTGTCGAGCCCAATAACCTCATCTCATATCTATTAAAAATCATTCACTCCTTTCAAAAATAATTTACAAGATGAAAAAAAGATGTTGACGACTCGATATCTTTATAATAAACTAATGTTTTTTAGAAAGTAGAACGACTTGTTATTTAAAATAGGTGGACACACTCCGGAATATGGATAAGAAGGACTTTTCCTTCTTGTCCATATTCTTTTTTTTGCATGTTAGTTGCATTTCTCAATATCATTAGTTTTTTAGAAGGTTCTAGTCTGTCAGAGCCTTCTATTTCTATGCTTTTTTATCCTAAGTATGAACGAGAAAGCTGTAAAAAATAAGTAGTAATAAATAACGATGTTAGTTGCATTCTCGATTTAAAACTATTTTCAGACATGCTAGATCATCTTCGGTCCATTGATTTAGCACGTTACATTGGTAGCTGGGGGGAATCGTCGTCAATTATGGAACAGGAAAAAAAGCGACAACAACAAAAAAAACGGCAATTGCAACATCCCAAAAAAAGAAAGTCATCAACTACGCTTGCTGAAAGAGAACAGATTGTTGGAAATCCTCAAAAAAAGAGGACGAAAAAAAATGGGTCAAAAAATGGGTCAACAAAAAAGAAAAGAAATACGAAAAACACTTCTGCTTCAAGAAGAAAAGCGCCAAAAAAGAAAGAAACCAAACAATCCAAAGCAATATCCTTGCTGTTCAAC
This sequence comes from Enterococcus sp. 9E7_DIV0242, assembly GCF_002140975.2. Classification (NCBI taxonomy): domain Bacteria; kingdom Bacillati; phylum Bacillota; class Bacilli; order Lactobacillales; family Enterococcaceae; genus Enterococcus; species Candidatus Enterococcus clewellii. The sequence goes on along the minus strand of NZ_CP147247.1, from coordinate 2,212,448 downwards.
ATTCTCTTTTATGTATTTATCTTGTTCGTAGTTGGCGGTTCGGTTCTATTTGCTACTAGTAGTGATGAAAATAAATCATTTCTCGGCTATCGTTTTTTTGGTGTTTTAACGGATTCGATGGTTCCAAGAGATCCGAAAACACAAAAAGGTGGGTTTCATTCTGGGGACATAATTATTGTAAAGGATATACCTGGTGAGAGTGCAGAAGTGGGAGATATTATTACTTTTCGACCAAGTATTACTAGTAACGCTTTTCTAACACATAGAGTGAAGGAGAAGATGGACAAATTGGGTGAGACAGAAGGAACATTCTATATTACTCAAGGTGATGCAAATAAGGCAGAGGACGTGCCAATCAATGCAAAACAGGTAGTCGGGAAAAAGATGCTTGTTATTCCAAAAGTCGGAGGGCTCTTGAATTTCGTTCAGGAAAATGTGGTTGTTTCTGTCGTCTTCGTTCTTTCTGTGTTTGGGTTTATAACAATCATACGGTATTACTTTATGAACAAATAACAAATTGGTATTTTCTCTTTGGGAAAGACCGTGTCACAAGCTTCTTGGCAGCTTTTGAACCTCAAATAAACAGGATTCCAAAGCGAGTTAAATGAAACAGTTTTGTCACACACTTAAACAAGGAGTCAATAATATATTAAGAGGGGGAACTCTACAAATGAAAAAAAATCTGAATAAGACTCAGAAGAAAAAAGTACTTGCTGCAGCTGGGACCTTTGCAGCAGTAGCCGCATTATCTGCAACATTCGCTTGGTTTACAAGTGAAGATTCAAAGACTAACCACTTTGAAGGTGAAATTGCAACAGGAAAAGACATCGAGATCGTGGAAACGTTTGAGCCACCAACCGATTGGGAGCCAGGCTCAGAAGTAAACAAGGATGTACAGGTAGCTAATATTGGTAAGTATGATGCATTGATTCGTGTTGGTTTGGATGAGTCATTACAATTACTAGATGACCATGTAGCAAAACAAACAACGACTGGTACTGAACTGAATGGTTTGACTGAAGAGCAAGCTTACGTTGTACCGGGATCATTACCAACAGGATACACAGATTCAACATTTGCTGGTGCAGCACCAACGATCACAATCACTGGTGGTGACTACGCTGGTACGTACACATTGAAGGTTGTAGAAAAATCTGAAACACATCCTACTACTGGGGTTATTACGTACTCTTACCGTCAAGTATGGGACAATGGGACGCAACAATTCCATGCAACAGGTATTGCAGGATATGACAGAAATGAAACAACTGGACAAATTACTTTGAAAGCTGGATCAGCAGCGGCAATGTCTTATGTTGACTTGACGTATGCACCAGCAATCACGAGAGACTGGACTGTTCCAACAATCTATAATCCAACTCCGGCATTTGCTAATGGTAATAATGATGTGTTGACTTCTCTTGAAGTAACACCTGGAACGCAACATCCAATCGAATTGCTGTTCAACAATATTACAACAGATCCAACTGTAGCGGACAAATGGTACTTTAATACAGCGGATGGTTACTTCTACTATACAAGTGTTGTAGCACCAGGCGCATTGACTACTCAATTATTGGATGCTGTAACATTGTTAGGTTCTGCTGGTAACGAATATAGCAAACTACAATATGACTTAACTGTAAATGCAAAAGGAATCTCTGCATTCAAGGACGCTGTAGACGAATGGTTGCCTGCAGGTGGACCTTTAGCAACAGCATTGAAAGATTTAGTACCAGAAAAATAAGCACTAATTTGATTTGATTACCAACTGAGGGGGAAGTGAAATGAATATAAAAAGCAATATTGGAAAGGCGATATATATGAGCGTAGGGATACTTCTGTTGCTCGTATCACTTGTTATTGCTGATACAGCGCAAGCTGTAGAACTTCCTCCCGGTATGGTAATTGGAGATGATCAAGGAATAAAAATCAAAGATGATGGAGAGTATCTCGTTGATGTGCGTGATGTGATACCGGGAAAAGCCTGGTCAGTAAAAATCACTATCAGCAATTTAGAAAGAGATATTCCTTATCATTTGACGATGCGGGTTAGTAAACCAACCTTGGTTCAAGGAACGTTGGATCTGTCAAAAGCAATACAAATGCGTTTGGTCTATGACACAAAAGTGATTTATTCTGGTCCTGTATCGGGAGATAACGGCAAAATCAATCTTCAAGACGTCGCCTCACCAGTAGATTTAGGTACTTTTAAAAGTGGTGATACACGTATGTTGGAAGCCTATTTTGAGCTAGATGGAAAAGAATATGGCAATGAAGATTTTGCTGAAAAAAATATTTTTGAGAATATTTGGTATTTCAAAGCAGTAAAAACAAAATTACCGGATACAAGCAATAGTAGTGATGATCCAAAAAAACCAGGGACATCAAGTAGTACAACACCTGGGAAAGATATTTTTAAGCTGCCAAATACAGGGGAAGAATGGCGGAACGCACTGATTTTTGTCATTATCGGTATGTTTTTAGTTATGTTGGCTCTGCTGATTGTCAAACATAAGGTTTTAGACAAAAAGAAATCACAGTAACGGAGATGTGCAGGATCAATATGTATTTCCGTAGAGCGATTAAAGGATAAGGGGGAAGCAAATGTCGAAAAGAAAAAAAACGGGTCGTTTGCTAAAAAAGAAACAGAAGAAAAAGTGGAGCTTTCTTTTGAAGGGGAACAAGCTTCCAATACTTTTGCTGGTTTTCTTTTTTTCCAGTTTGATGGTTCTGGGAAGTACGTATGCGTGGTTCACTTCGCAAGATGAAAAGGAAAATAACTTTGTTGGGACACGTTTAGCGGCAGAAATCGATGAAGATTTTGAAGCGAATTATCAGTGGCAACCGGGATTGACGACACAAAAAGTTGTCCGTGTAAAAAATACCGGAGATGTACCGGCGCTTATTCGGGTGTCATTTTATGAATATTTATTGCTATTTGAAATAGATACAACAGATCAAACAGGAAATGGCAATCTTAAGCTTTCGCCAACAGAGATTACACCGAGTGTCAATAGTAAAAACGTAGAAACCTGGGAAGCAGCAGCTCAAGCAGGTGGTACCTACAGTTATGATGGAAAGTTCTATTTGGCAAAAGAAGCGGTTGTACCTGATCGTTCAACTGGCACGGATATGTTCAAATTTCAGGATACAAATAGAGGAAATGGCCCATTCAAGTGGTTTGATTTAGATATCCCGAGTCATGTCTATACCTCTACGCCAGCAGCAGGAACGAAGGATTATTGGTTGTATAGTGATGGTTATTTCTATTATTCAGAGCTCGTGGCTCCTAGGGAATCAACAACGCCGATATTGAATAGTATTTTACTGAATCCTAGTGCGCCGAATAAGTATAAAGGAGCCTTGTATCAATTTAATCCTGTAATGGATGCACATGATGCTACTGAAGTGATTCTCACTGCGTGGAGCTTACCTCAGTCCGGAATTATTCATGAAATGTACAGAGACTATTTAGAGAATTAAGGAGGGACATAAATGAAAAAGTCGAAAAATAAACCGAAAAAACTGCTTTTGAATAAGATGTCTTTCTGTATACTCGCGATAGTCACTGTTATAGGAATAATAACCTATAAAGGTGTGCAGCAGACATATGCAGCCTTGACTGATGCGGATGAGAAACGAAATGAGTTTCGGATCAGCGATCTGAGAACAGAAATCGAAGAAGATTTCGTTCCACCGGGGACCTTCGAACCGGAAATTGATTATAAGAAAATAGTGACCGTCAAGAATGCGGGAGAGATGAATAGTTTTGTTCGTGTGTTAGCATTACCGGTCATCACAAAAACTGCGAGTAGTGGTGCTGTAACAGTTCTTCCGGCAACAACGGAAGGGACAGCAGCTGTGTTGACAATTGATTACAATTTAACGGATTGGATCGATGGAAAAGATGGCTATTTTTATTACAAGAAAAAGTTAACTGCAGGAAAGAAGACAGAGCCTCTATTTACGACCGTGCGAATGAATCAGGCCAATATCACACCTGAATATGTTGGTGCTGTTCTAGATTTTGAAATCAAAGTCGAAGGAATCGGAGCTACGAAATATGCGTATCGTGATGCATGGTGGAATGGTCAGACACCTATAGTGAATCCATTGTTAGAAGTAGACGATTTGCTGAAAGATCAAACAGATGGAAACTAGTTCAAAAAACAGATACAAGAGGAGGAAGAGAATGAACAAAATAAGAAATAATAAGGGTGTCATCAAGCTTGCCGCACTTTTTCTTTTCTTTATCAGTATGATCATTTTTTCCCAGTCTTTGTTGACAACGAATGCGCCGATCAAGGCAAATGAAGGCGAAAAAAGTGCAGCAGCACGAAATCAGTTTGGTCTGGATTATGGAGAAGTTGGCGTCAGTAAAATAGCGACCCCTGTTGACGGTATGGTCAACCAATGGGATGTTACCTTACGTGTTGAAGCTCGTCATAGTTTTCCACCGCCAGCAGCTGAAGTAGTGCTGATCGTAGATACGTCTGGGAGTATGTCAGAAGGAGATCGTATGCCTAAGGCAAAAGAAGCTGCAAAAAGCTTCGTTGAGCAGCTGCTTCAAGATAATTATCTCCATAAAATTTCTTTGATCACCTATGACAGTACAGTTACAACACATAATTTTTCTACTGGTCAATGGGTGGGGGCACAAAATAGGACGGAACTAATTAATACGATTGAAGCTTTGGATTATACACGTGAAGGGACGACGTTTACGCAAGCTGCATTGAAAGAAGCTACCAATATCATAAAAACAGCTACTTCAAATAGTCGGAATATTGTATTGGTTTCAGATGGTGTACCCACGATCAGTTACGCACCTAAATCACCATATAACAGTTTAAGTGGAATGGAAGCTTTTAATCAGGATATTTATCCTGGTAAAGATGCCTATCAAACGGTTCAAACAATACCGGAGGATAAGTTTGATTATGGCGTTCGATATGGTTTTGGTAAAACCTATTTGTCAATTGGAGAATCGCCAATATTTATTCCATCTACAAATAGTAATGACGTTCTTTTTGGAAATCATGCCAACAGCGCTATAGCTGAGGCAACGATAAGCAAAGATATAGATAAATCAGCAGGAGAAAAATTAATTACCAACATTTATACGATTGGGTTGGACTTAGATAAACAGATTAGTGTGGATGGGTTAGTTGCCTCGGAAATTATTCGTACATCGAAAGAGGTAATGGAAAAAGTTGCTTCGTCACCAGATAAGAGCTATGATGCGACACCGGATGACTTGGAAGAAATTTTAATGGGGATTGCCGGAGAATTTGTCGGAAACGTAAAAGTAGCGAATGTAACAGATCCGATGGGTACTGGGTTTACGGTCAATGGCACTGTGACAGATGCGAATGCCTCGCAAGGGACTGTTACAGTATCTGGTCCAGCTGGTTCGCAGACAATTGCTTGGGATATAGGTGAGATGTTGAAGCCTATCAGCAATGATCCTGATGAGGATATCATGTATGCGGAACTGACCTATCGTGTGAGTGGTACCAATGATGTGCTTAGTGTACTTGATAGTAATGGATTGGCAGAAACCAATGGGCCGACGATTCTAGAGTACACAGATGCCTTTGACGTAGATCATTCTATTGATTTTAAGGTGCCAAAGGTCAAACCAACGATTGTTCGTTTGAAAAAGAAACTATACGACGAAAATGATCAGGAGATCACTGGTTCCACGGAGGAATTCGACGTTGCTTATGGGAATGACCAATACACGATAAACGATACTTTTGACATACAAGCGGATGATCAATTTATTGAAACGGTGCATCCTTGGAAAGCAGATACAGACTATAGCGTGACAGAAACATTACATCCATCACAGAAGTATTCGACAGCGATTGAAGTAAATGGCGTGTCAACTTCTGGAAATACAGCAAAATTTGAATTTGTAAATGGTTCGAATGGTTATGAAAACGTGGAGATCATTGTAAAAAACAGAATGGTTTCCAAATCACTGAATATACGTCAAGTCGTATTGAATGCTCATGAGGAATTAGTGATTCCGAGCAGGGCTTTTTATCATACGGTGATTGATTCGACGACAGCAACAATGAATCTGACGTCTGGAAGTACAACGAAAAATACACCACCGGAAGTGACGGAGTCATTATTTACAAAATATGCTTTGTCAATTGAAAATCGGGAGGCAAGTCTAACGATCAATGATCTTGTTCCAGAATATTATGAGTTATACGGCTATATTGTGACGAAGGATAAACTTGATTTGAGTAATAAGCATGTTTCTGCAAATACGGCTGATTTAGTAACGACAAACGGAGCTGTGTTGACGTATGACATAGATACAACTGAATACTGGCTGACGATGTTTATTGAACCGAAGCTTGGGAAAGATACTGGTGGACAAGAAGAAGAATCACCAAGGCCTTACAGCTGGGGCTATGAAGTAAACAAATTTGGAACGCCTTAAAAAATGGAGTAACAACTGACTGGGAGCTAAGAAGCGACCTGTCCCACATAGAAATACAGAAAGCTCAATTTATAAAAGTACTGGACATCACCAATCATCCAATAGAGACTTGAAGGTTAGCGAAGCGAAAGGTAACGTTTCTCATTACCAAATCACCTTTTTGTGCAAGCATGCGCAGCAATTCTGGTCTTGATTATTGAGCATGAATGCGCCAGTGCTTTTTATTATCCAATTTTAAGTTATTTCGACCGACTTTTTAATTTATGGAAAAGTTGGCTGCAAAAAAATAAATGCGTTGAAATTCAGTCGCTTTTTTCAGCTACTCTGTACAAGGAGCTAGTGGAGTTGACTGTAAGAAAATAACTTTAGAAGTCTGTGGCTTACTTCATGAGGGTAGAAGTAGAAACGAATGAAGACTTTTTTAGTGAGTTAAATGGCTACACATAAAAGAGGGGAGGAATAGTTGTGCCAACAATTGGAGTATTTAATTTATCCGGTACACTAAAGCAGCAGCAGAAAGAACTTTTAGCCAGAGAAAATATCAATATCGTTGAATTAGAGAAAACAGAAATAGACAAGGCACTATCTCTGGATGCCACGGTAATCGTAGATGAACATCAGGAAAATGTTAGTGAAAGTTGTGTATTAATCACGAAGCTACGTGAAAAAAAGCATATGCTTTTATGGACATATGGAAATGAAATTTCAGAAGTCAATCGTATGATCTATCTTCAACTCGGAGTGGATGGAAATATCATCAGTGATCAGGGACAGGAATTTTTCCTGATTGTTCGAAATGCTTTGACAGGCAGAAAAGCGTTGCTAGAGAAAGACCATGAGTATTCTTTACGTAAAAGTCCAACCTCGGATCGTCTGGAATTAAATCCGGATAATCAAAGTGTCATTGTAAATGGAGGAGATGAAATTGGGCTAACTGGCTTAGAGTACCGCGCGTTATCAGTACTAAGTAAGCAGCCTAAGAAGACATTCAAATATGATGAGCTTTACGAGAAATTATGGGGAACGAAGCGAGTGAATGGCAAGCCAAGAATTGCAAATATTATTTTTCATTTGCGCAGTAAGTTAGAAAATGATCCGGTAAATTTAAGCGTAATCAAGACTGTACGAAGCAAAGGGTATATGTTTGTGCCTCCTACAGACAAGGTTGATCGGTAAGCAAAGAAGGACAAATGAATAAAATCGGTGCTAATTCTTACGTTATTATTTTATCTTTTGAAAGAATTATATTTTTTATAGTGAAGATATTCAATCTTTGTGTTACTATTGTTGTTATGTTGGATAGTCAGCAAAGAGAGGGAGAATCTATGAAAGACACCGATTTTTTCTGATGTTATCAACAGGTAGATGAAAAAATAATTATGTAAAGGACGAGTTGCGAGTGAGAAAAGGAATGAAAAGAGTAGTTTATTCAGCAATCATGATGATTATGGCACTTGTATTTTTTGCTGTTCAGGAAACGGAGGCAGAGGCTGCAGTCAATTTATCCACAGGGAGTGGGTGGAGTACTGGTCTAGAGTCTGGGACACAGGAAAGTCCGACTGATCCGACGGCTTTTGCTTTAAGTGGTGTTCAGGCAAGTTCAGCTAGTCTGAACAGCCGTTGCTTTACGCCAATTTTTGGCGGCTATATCGAAATAACGAAATATGATGCAACAACATTTAAAAAATTGGCTGGAGCACAATTTACTATTTATAACAGTGCCGGAAAAGTGGTCGAAGTGATTACCTCTAATGCCTATGGTGTAGCGAAATCAGGTAAACTATCTACCGGCATTTATAAAGTTGTAGAAACAAAGGCACCAGCTGGGTATGAGCTAGAGAGCAGCCCAGCCTCAGTGGTCGTGAAGTCTTGCTTAACGGTTTGTTTAAAGAAATACAATAAACCAGCATGTACAACTGGAAGTTTGAATATAAAAAAAGTAGATGAAAATGGTCGACCATTAGCCGGAGCGACATTTGATGTGTTCAATGCCTCAGGAGTTAAGGTTGGAACAGTGACAACCAATGCAAATGGTGTGGCTCAGCTGAATAATCTGCCATATGGTGAGTACACCTTAGTTGAAACAAAGGCGCCAGCTGGCTATGAATTGATCACAACACCGATCAAAGTAACTATTTCAAAAACAACACCATGTCCAACAGCGACTGTTGTCAATAAGAAAGCTAAAGGCGGCTTGGAAGTCATCAAGGAAGATGAATCCGGTAAACGACTAGAAGGAGCAATCTTTGATGTGTTCAATGCTTCAGGTGTTAAAGTTGGTACGATCACGACGAATGCGAATGGCGTAGCACAATTGAATGATCTGCCATATGGCGAATATACATTGGTCGAAACAAAAGCGCCAGCAGGTTATGAACTGGATGCAACGCCAATCAAAGTAACCGTATCAAAAGACACACCAAAACCAAGTGTGAAAGTAGTAAACAAGGAATCAAAAGGCGGCTTGGAAGTCGTCAAAGAAGATGAATCCGGTAAACGACTAGAAGGAGCAGTCTTTGATGTGTTTAATGCTTCAGGTGTTAAAGTTGGTACAATCACGACGAATGCGAATGGTGTAGCACAATTGAACGATCTGCCATATGGCGAATACACGTTGGTCGAAACGAAAGCACCAGCCGGCTATGAGCTAGATGCAACGCCAATCAAAGTAACCGTATCAAAAGACACACCAAAACCAAGTGTGAAAGTAGTAAACAAGGAATCAAAAGGCGGCTTGGAAGTCGTCAAAGAAGATGAATCCGGTAAACGACTAGAAGGAGCAGTCTTTGATGTGTTTAATGCTTCAGGTGTTAAAGTTGGTACGATCACGACGAATGCGAATGGTGTAGCACAATTGAACGATCTGCCATATGGCGAATACACGTTGGTCGAAACGAAAGCACCAGCCGGCTATGAGTTGGATGCAACGCCAATCAAGGTAACGGTATCAAAAGACACACCAAAACCAAGTGTGAAAGTAGTAAACAAGGAATCAAAAGGCGGCTTGGAAGTCGTCAAAGAAGATGAATCCGGTAAACGATTAGAAGGAGCGGTCTTTGACGTGTTTGACGCTTCTGGAACAAAGATTGACACAATTACGACGAATGCAATTGGTGTGGCACAATTGAATGATCTGCCATATGGTGAGTACACGTTAGTCGAAACGAAAGCACCCGATGGCTATGAACTGGATGCAACACCAATTAAGGTAACCGTGTCAAAAGACACACCAAAACCAAGTGTAACAGTCGTTAATAAAGAGGAAGAACCTGAGCTAGGCTCATTAAAAATTATTAAATATGAGAAGGATTCCGATCCAATTGTTTACTTACAAAATGCTGTATTTGAAGTATACGATAAAAATTATTCATTAATCGGCACCTATACAACCAATCAAGATGGCGTGATACTGATTAATGATCTGGAACCTGGAACATACTATGTTGTAGAGAAAACAGCTCCTCCAGGATATGAAGAAGATAATACGTTCTATCCAATTGAAGTTGAAGCGGGTGAGACGGCAGAAATTGCTCATCCAAACGTAAAAATCAATGATGTTGGTGCGCTGAAAATCGTGAAGTATGCTAGAGATGCATTTGGCGGAACGACAACGACAACCCTTCCGGGAGCGACCTTTAAAATCACTTATCCAGATGGAACTGTAGTGACAGAGGTAACGGATGAAAACGGTGAAATCAACCTATACAATTTATCAGCAGGAATGTATGTGATAGAAGAAACCATTGCACCGTCAGGCTATGTTCTGGATCCTGTTTCAAACACGTATACCGTGGGAGTCACAGTAGGTCAGACAACCCTTCAAAATGTTTATAACAGACCTAGTGGTCAACGATTAGGTGAAGGTAGAGCGGTGATCTTCGTTACTTCTATGTCTCTTGATACAAGAGGCCAAAAATTCTGGTTGATCGATAGTGACAACAATGTGATTCAAGCTGAAACCAATACTTTTGGTCAAATTAGTACGTATCTTCCAGTTGGGGATTACAAAATTCTGCATGCGCCTGAATCAGAGTTAACCCTGCAAGCCATCGATTTGAACTTTGATGAAGTAAAAGAGAACACTGCATTCAAGATTCAAAAAGATAAGCTGACGATCGTCAATCTGAGTATCTAAAGGGATTTCAATGTTTGATTTAAAATAGCCGTTTAGGCGGCTATTTTAAATATAGAGTATTTGCATCAAAATCATATGTTGTGTGAAGGGAGGAAAAAGTGTGGATAAACAAGCAGAGAAAAAAGTTGGAAAGTCGTTTGAAGAATTGACTCCGGAAGAAATGAACAATGTTCAGGGGAGTTTCTTTGGAATCGGAGGAAGCTGGAGCTGGTCTTCATCATCTTCGTCTTCATCATCATCTTCAAGCAATTGTTATTCTACGAAATGCAGCTATAGTTGTTTCACAAGCCGTTGTTGCGGTTGGCGTTAATTAAATATTGAATTTGCTAGATAAACAACTGTTTCAAAAGTGTTTATCTAGCACTTATTTTTATCATAAAAATATACATAGGTACGCGATCAGCTGTGTACTATTCAGCTTGGTCAGCGTAAAAATCAGCATATTAAAGGAGTTACTTATGGGGATTGAAAATCTGGCAAAAGCAACATCGATCAAGCAACGATATACCTTGTTAAAAGAATATTATGATAGGGAAAAAATAGCCTATCCAAGAGAGCGGAAAGAAAACTTTAAAGCATGGCGTGAGCGACCGACGCTAGTAACAGATGAGCGATTTCAATACATTCTTTCTATGATGCAATTGTCAGCGGAAGATTTTGGCTTTGCTATTAAAGCGCTGACAGAAGAGGAGAAGCAGTACATTTACCAACAGCTGTCAAAAGAAGAATGGTTGATTACCACCAAAGAAATCTTTGCATCGATCGATACAGACCAACAGGATATAGAAAAACAAAGAAATGTTAATTTTACCTATGCTTTGCGTCTGCATATCAATTATTTTGATTTAAAAATACGAGAAATAATAAAGGCATTTCCAACAGTTACCATTGCTGAACGAGCACTGAGTAATTATATAGAAGAAGGGATCAATCGTTTCTTAGATATCAGTTTGCGGACATTTGTGTACGATCTTCATGAACAAAAAGAACACATGGCCTTTGTTGGAGAAGATGAAAAAGAACGGTTCGGAGAATATTTGATGCAACGCTTCTATAAAAAGGACGACCTAGTTCAATTTTTTTACAGTTTTCCAGTATTGACTAGAATGTTGGTTGAAATCATGAGCTATCAATTAACTAATTTTCGAGCATTATTGAAAGCCTTGACTGAAAGTAAGTCTGAGCTGCGACATACTTTTGACATAAAAAAATCATTTTGTGTGGAAGAGCTGAGGATGGGCGCAGGAGATTCCCATGACCGAGGAAAGACAGTAGCCATTTTAACCTTTGAAGATGGTTCTGAGCTCGTTTATAAACCGAAAAATCTAGAAATCAGTACACGCTTCGATCAATTTATTACGCGATTGCAAGAAAAGGATGCTCGTTTTGACTTCTACTTAACAAAAAAAATTGTTACTCCGGAGTATACGTTTGAAGAACGACTGACACATAGTGAGTGTGATTCTTTAGAGGAACTAGCCCATTATTATCGCCAATTTGGGCATACCATTGCGTTGGTTTATTTACTGAACGGCAATGATTTTCATTTAGAAAATATTTTGGCACATGGAAAGTATCCTGTCATGATCGATCTTGAAACGATCATTCAAAATAATTTTCCGGCACCGAATAGCGAGAATGCACTAGTCATGGCTCAAAGAGAGAACATGGAATCTGTGATCATGAGTGGACTGGTGCCTATCTATTTATTTGAAGAAAAAATTGAGGGGGATGTAGAAGGTGCCGCGCAAGGTGTACAGCTGAGCGCGTTAAGCGGCGATCAACAGAAGCTGCCATACAAGGTCTTGAAGCTGATCAATTTTGATTCCGATAATATGCAATTTGTGTATGAAGAACATATAACGGATGCGGCAGAGAATATCCCGTTGTATAAAGGAGAAAAAGTAGATTTTACCCCGTATATTCAAGTGATACTTGAAGGCTTCAGAGAATTTTCTGCATTCGCCAGAGAGAATCGTACGTTTCTCATCCAACAGGTCACAGAGTTGTTTTCTAATGTTTTCGTCCGGAATGTTATCAAAACAACTCAGAGCTACGGCGATCTTCTGGATTACTCAACGCATCCAAGCTGTATGGTGGATTATATTGAGAGAGAAAAGCTATTTGAAAACCTATGGATGCACAGCTATTCGAATGAGCAACCCGTACCGTTTGAGGTGAGAGATATGCTGCAGCATGACGTCCCGATCTTTTTCAACCATACGGATTCCAGTCATTTAACAGCCAGTCGAGGAGAAGATGTTGGAAAGATGTACGAGGAGACCGCGATTCATATAGAAGTAGAGAAATTGATGCGCTTCGATCAGCATGAGGAAGAGGAGCAGTTGGACTATCTGTATACGTCATTTGGCACCTATGATCCGATGAACTTACAAGAAACAACGGTCACTACCGAGAAAGATGAAAAGAGCAATTCCTACCTGAACCGAGCTACTGCAATTGGTCAACTTTTGTTGGATAGGGCTTTTATTGGAGAGGAATCAATCGCTTGGAAAAATGTTGAGGAAACATCTACGGATAACTACATGGTTACTGTCATGAACGAAAATCTCTATGACGGGATTACTGGTTTGTATTTGTATTTTAGTGAACTGTACCATATATCAGGAGAAGAACGTTTTAAAGAAGCTTATGAATTGAGTGAAGCATTGGTCCTCAAGCTGAGTGAGGAATATATTGATAGCATATCAGCCTTTTATGGTTCATTTGCGGCAGTTTATCCGTTGCTGTACACTTTTAAGCTGACTCAAAAAGCGCAGCTCTTAAACGCTGCAGAACGAATTGCACAGGCGTATGAAGAGAACTATCAGGCGGATCAAATCAGTAGCTATGACTGGACCGGAGGAACAGCCTCGATCATCAAGGTTTTTACGTTGCTATTCAAAGTAACTGGAAAGCAAGACTATCAAACATTCGCCGAGCAACTACTTCAGGATTTGACTATAGAATCCATTGCACAGGGCGGCTTTGCCCACGGTTATTCAGGTGTGATTCATGCGGCAAACAGTGTGCGGAAAATGAGCAACGCCGTGCCTGGTGAAGCGATGATTCGTCAGTGTCTGGAAGAAGAGCGAAAGACCTTTGATCCTATACAAAAGGGCTGGTTGGATCTTCGACCAGCCACACCAATGGTCAATGATTTGTGGTGTTATGGTGCAACAGGCATTGGTATGGCTTATCTGGATCTCGTCGAGAGTGGTTTTGAGGATATGAAATTACAAGAAGAGCTGCAGTTGGCGGCCGAACGGTTACTCAATCAAGAAAAAGCCGACGATTGCCTTTGTCATGGAAACTTTGGCGATCTTGAATACTTGCTAGGTGTAAGAGGCTATTTGAAACCGGAACAGCAGAAAAAGCTACAGAAAAAGGTGGACTGGCTTGAGCAGAAGCAAAGCAACGCCAATTATCATTTTGAAGGCTTAAAGACAGTACCGAAGTATGGTCTGTTTACAGGATTATCAGGTATTGGCCATCAGTATTTACGGTTGTTTAAGCCAGATAAAAGTGCCAATATACTAACGCTGGATTTGCCGGAATGAGGGGAGTGAGAAGTTGGATTGAAAAAGAAAATACCATTTGTTGAACCAAGCGAACACAGTGAGTGTGGACTTGCGTGTGTCACAATGATTTTGAATTATTACAAAGACCCGGTAACGTTGAATCATCTTCGCGATGTCTATGGTGTTCCCAAGGGGGGCAATACGTTGTTGCATCTAAAAGAGATATTGGCAGAGCAAGGAATAGAAACAAAAGCGATTCGAGTGTTAGAATTTGACATTTTGATGGAGCAAACGGAACCGGTCATTTGCTTTTGGGAGAATAGACACTATGTGGTTTTGGAAAAGCTAACGGAAGAATTTGCAGTTATTTTAGATCCGGCTCTTGGTAAGAAGAAAATTTCTTTTGCGGAGTTTGCGGAGTTGTTTACGAATTTTGCTTTACTAGTGGAGAAAGCGTCCATTTCTGTCTCTTCGACTGGAAAAAAGAAAAATGCTGCTGTAGCCATTTTTCAACGAATATTTAAAGAGCAGAAATTGAAAGCATCTCTATTCATCGGTCTGACCCTGTTGATTCAAGGTGTCAGTATTCTCGTCCCCCGACTGACGCAATTGATCATCGATCGAGCGCAGGCGCCAGGACAATTGATTACACAGGTCGGTTGGGGAATTGTCCTCCTGTTTATTGCTTATTATCTGCTGCAGGTGGCCAGGGGGCTGACCCTGATCGTTCTGGAAAATCTGTTTGATTTGACTTTGATGAAAGCCTTCATGGAGAAGATCATGCATTTGCCCTTACGTTTTTTTGTTAATCGGTCCACAGGGGATCTGATTTTTCGAGCAAATCTTAGTGTGATCATCCAACAAATCATGAGCCAGCGGATGCTGACATTGTTTGTAGATTTCCTATTTGTTTTCATCTACCTCATTTTGATGTTGGCGATCTCACCCCAAATGACGATGATTGCATTAATCGGAGCTTTTGTGATGGGAGGGATATCTTTTGTCAACTCGAAGAAGGTACAGGCGATAACAGATAAGGAGCTGCTGGCGCAATCTCGCGTGCAGCGGATATTGGTGGAACTGTTTGAAGGAATGGAAACCGTGAAATCCTCCGGTTCAGAAAAGCAGTTTTATACGAAGTGGTTGACGAACTTTAAACAGCAAATCGACCTTCGTGTAGAAAAAGATCGATTCTCTACATGGGTTCGTACAATTCAGACCTCGATTCAGTTTATTCTACCAGTCTTGTTAATCTACATTGGCGTTTTTCAGTTGATGAACGACCAGTTGAGCTTGGGACAAATCATCAGTTTCAACTCATTGGCAGGTGCATTTATCACACCAATAGTGGTTGTCTTTGATTCTTACACAGAGATTTTATTACTGCGTTCTTACTTCGGAAAACTGAACGAGATTTTAGATGCAACGGAAACACGAGAAAAAAGTGGAGGAGTAACGATTCAAGAAATCCAGTCACTTGATATCCATGCAGTCTCGTTTAAATATAGTCGTTTTGAAGAAAACATTTTAGAAGATATTTCATTTAGCGTTCGAGCGGGTGAGAAAATTGCGATTGTCGGAAAAAGCGGATCTGGGAAAAGTACATTATTGAAGCTTTTGGCCGGACTTTACGAACCAACGGAAGGATCGATTGAAGTCAATCACAAGGATCTCCGAAATGTTCATGATGAATCAATCAAAAAAATCACAAGTATTGTGAATCAGAAGCCGACGATTTTTAATGCATCGTTGCTGGAGAATATTGTCATGAATCAAGAGGTGTTTGATGAACAACGATTGGAACGGGCTATCTATGATTCCAGAGTCAGTGAAATAATTCAACATTTACCACTAGGTCTGGAAACACCAATTTCGGAAGGCGGTATGAACCTTTCCGGAGGGCAGATGCAACGAATATCTATCGCACGTGCATTGGTAAAGG
Source organism: Enterococcus sp. 9E7_DIV0242 (assembly GCF_002140975.2). Taxonomy (NCBI): domain Bacteria; kingdom Bacillati; phylum Bacillota; class Bacilli; order Lactobacillales; family Enterococcaceae; genus Enterococcus; species Candidatus Enterococcus clewellii. The sequence continues at coordinate 2,196,387 of NZ_CP147247.1, read as the reverse complement.
AGACACAGCTACTGCTGATGGATGAACCAACCAGTTCTCTGGATAATATTTCAGAAAACTTTATCATGAATCAGCTGAAGCATTATGATTTTACCTGTATCGTTGTTGCGCATCGATTAAATACAGTGAGACATTTTGACCGAATACTGGTAGTGGATCAGGGACGAATCGTGGAGGAAGGTACACATGAAACACTGATTCAAAAGAAAGGACACTACTATTCGATTTACCATGAGCCAACAGAATCAAGCGTCGAGCGCCCCTTTTTTTCAATTGAGTATTGAGTGACTCACAGACAGACAAAAGAAGGAGGAATTTGATGGCGGTGATAGGGTATATGCGCGTAAGTACGCCACATCAAAAGTTTGATTCACAGCTGCAGGCGTTGGAAGCGTATGGCGTAGACAAAATTTTCAAAGAGCATGAGAGTGGACGAAAACTGGAGCGTACAGAGCTGAATAAAGCATTGGGGACGCTTCGATCCGGAGATACTTTTGTGATTTTTAAGTTGGATCGACTGGCACGAGGAACGAAGCAACTGCTGAGCCTAATGGAGGATTTTGAACGCAATCAAATCAATTTTGTCAGCATCCAGAACAATATTGATACGACAACAGCAACGGGTCGTTTTTTCTTTACGATCATGGGTGCTTTTGCTGAAATGGAAGCAGAGATGATTAGAGAACGAGTCCTGGCAGGATTAAGTGCAGCAAAAAACAAAGGCGTCATACTGGGCAGACCCCCGTTAGTCGAGCAGGTAAAAGAAGCTTTGAACCTGTACCATACTACTGATATTCCTGCTCAAGAGATTTCTAAACGTTGTGGTATTTCGACTGCAACGATCTACTATCATCTAAAAAAAGATGGCGTCTACCGTACGAAGAAAACAGTGTCGAATAAATAAAAACGAAAATCAGCAGCCGGAAGAGTCAAAATCTTCCAACTGCTGGTTTTCATTTTGTAGATAGTCAAAGCAAGAGATATCTGAAAGTGATGGATTCGGATACCTGCTGTCTTTTATGAAATAATAAGTGACTTGTGTCAGACCAGGTCAGTTCAACTTACTTATTGAACATTCAAATCAACGACTTGGTAGAAAGCATTTGTTGTATCTGCGACATTCCACACGCCGTATACGATATGGTAACCGGAACGATTACTTGGAATCGTCACTGTATGATTCACTGTTGCGCCGGGAATCGCATTGTTATCATTTACTTGGCCAATCATTTCAAAATCACTCATTTTTAATGGCGCATTTTGATCCCAGCCTTGTTTTGTCATATAGTAATCCCATGTAGAGGTACGATGTTGTGCAGTTAATGTCCATCTTAGTGGTAATAAGCCAGTTGAAACGGTTGTTTTATGCCAACGGGTAGCTGTCTGTTCATCCAATGGTTCAAATCCACTTACACCTGCACTGGCAAGCTTTCCATTTGTAAATACCCCTTTGGTTGCTTCAATACTTTGAGGTTCCCACTCTGCGCGTCCAACATTGGTATTGAGTTTGCCGCCAGCTGCAGTGCCGAAGTAAGCTCTGCTGCCAGGACTGGAGATATAGCCATGGGCTTCTGAAACGGTTGCTGCTGCTACGGTACCTACGGTGAATAGACCAAGTGCCAAAATCGTTTTCAACAATACTTTCTTCATTGTGTTGCCTCCTAGAGTTTTTTTGTAACGCTTACAATGCTAAAGTAACATGGATAGTTCATCTGTTCAAAAGATATGCTTTTATTTTATTATGATGTTTGCGGATGCTTTGTAAAGGATTCATTGTGCGAGAAAAGAAAGATCGAAAAAAAGCCGGCACACAACGCATACATATTTCGTACATATGTTATAATTTACAGAAATGAATTATATATTTTAGGAATCAGGAGCAATCGATTCACTTATTGTTTCTGAAAGCAGTTCGGAAGAATAAAAAATCTGTTATCTGCTGTAGATTGAAAGGAGATCGGGAATGGGAAAAAGATATACGATGCCTTATGAAGTGGCCTATTATGATGGAGATATCACAAAAAAGATGACGTTGCCATCAATGCTGGCAGTAGTAATAAGAACGTCAGAAGAGCAAAGTGCCATGCTTGGACGGAGCGCTGAGTACATTGGTAGCTTAGGTCTAGGTTGGGTAATTACCAATTATGAAATAACCATCAATCGATTGCCTCGAGTAGGAGAAAAAATCGATATTACAACAGAAGCAATGTCGTATAATAAATACTTCTGTTACCGTAATTTTTGGATTCATGATGAAGCTGGAAATGAATGTGTGCTGATCAAATCGACGTTTGTATTGATGAATAAAGAAAATCGTAAGATGGGGAGTGTGTCAGAAGAGATCATCGCTCCTTATGAAAGTGAAAAGATTAAAAAAATTCAGCGCAGTGAAAAAATAGAAAAAGTTGAGAATAGCCAATCCCACCAGTATAGTGTCCGCTATTTTGATATTGATGGTAATCAACATGTTAATAATGCAATTTACTTTAACTGGCTATTGGATGTGTTGGGGTATGATTTCCTTTCGACACATCAACCTGTTCACGTGAATGTGAAGTTTGACAAAGAAGTCGAATATGGTCATGTAGTAGAAAGCCACTATGATATAGTCGAGGGTGAAGCAGAGCTGAAAACACGTCATGAAATTCGTATTGGGGATCAATTGTATTGTGAAGCAAACATTCGCTGGCAAGAAATCTAAATTTTTTGATGCGTAAAAGGAGCGGGTTCATTTTTCTCGCAGTGTACAGGTTTTCATTTTCTACTATTTTGTGTAGGATAATAGAATATAACGATGAATGAAAAGGAGCGAGTAGGATGATCCGTATAGGGCTTACCTCGTTTAATGAGCACGAGACCTTAACAGGAAAAAAGCGAACCACACTGTATGAATATGCGGGCCATTTGCCTCTGGTCGAGATGGATACGGCTTATTATGGTATCCCAAAACAGGAATCCGTCAAAAATTGGGTAGATGCTGTTCCAAGTAATTTTCGTTTTGTAATTAAAGTATATAGCGGCATCAGCTGTCAGGGCGACTGGGAGACCTACTACCAAAGCGAAGAGGAGATGATGCAGGCATTTCTTCATAGCATGGAGCCTCTAATTCAAAGCGGTAAGCTTTTTGCCTTTTTAGTCCAGTTTTCCGGAAGCTTTAGCTGTACAAAGGAGCATGTCGATTATCTAAGTAAAATACGTACGTGGTTTGGAACTTATCCGATAGCTGTAGAGCTGAGAAATAGCACGTGGTATCAACCGGAACGGATAAAGCAGACCTTAGGTTTCATGAAGCAACAGAAATTTTCGCTAGTGATTGTCGATGAACCCCAAATCCCATTAAATCCTGTTCCTTTCTATCCATTTGCGACGAATGAAGAGTTTACATTGTTCCGTTTTCATGGCCGAAATGCAGCGGGCTGGATGGCGAATGATAAGGAGTGGCGGAAAAAACGGACCTTGTATCGCTATAATCAAATGGAAATCGATGAATTGAGTCAAGCGGTTGAACATATCGCTGAGAAATCAAAAGAAATAGGTATTATTTTTAACAATAATTCCGGTGGGGATGCGGCGGGCAATGCGTTAGATATGAAGACAAGACTAAAATTAGACTATGAAAATTTGAATCCGAAACAAATGGGTTTATTTTAAGGTGATTTATGATAAAAATGATTTTATTTGATATTGATGGGACATTAGTAAATAAGCATGCACGTGCATTGGACTCTACCAGAGAAGCAATTCATGCGGCTCAGAAACAGGGGATCATTTGCGGTGTTGCAACTGGGCGAGGTCCAATCCATCTGACAGAGCAAATTGATGCACTGAATTTGGATGTCTTTGTGACATATAACGGACAACTGGTTTATACGAAAGAAGAGACACTTCATGCACAGGCATTTTCTGAAGAAACCTTAGAGCGAATTGTGGACTTTGCAGACAAGGGGCATCGACAAATGATGTTTGGTGGTCGGACTAGGATGGAGGGCAGCTCTTTGATGAAGTTTGGACAAAATACCAAAGCCAAAAAATTAGCACGCTTTCTACCAAAATGGTTTCCTGTTGCTTTTGTCAAAAATTTTCTTATCAAATATCGCCCAAGAAAAGAAGAATGCCGTTACCATGAGTTAAACATCCTTGGAGAGGATATTTATCAATGTGTGTTACTCAGTCCCGTGGAGGAAAAAGAATTTCTTATGAAGGAACTACCGAATTGTACCATGACACGCTCTAATCCATATGTAGTAGATATTATTCCGAAAGGTGGTTCAAAGCTACGAGGCATTCAAAAATGTATCGAGCATTTTCAATTGAGCTTGGATGAAGTCATGGTTTTTGGTGATAACTGGAATGACGTTGAAATGCTAGCGGGAGCTGGAATCGGTGTGGCAATGGGAAACGCTCCTTCTGGAGTGAAGAAGGCTGCAGACTATGTCACGAAATCCAATGAAGACCATGGCATCTATCATGCGTTGGTACATTACGATATAATCAGGGAGGTTTCTTATGAAAATCGATAATCCTTATGAAAAAACGGAGCTCTTCCATCAAACCTTCGATAATAGGCGTCCGGAAACACCGAAAGCTTTCAGCAGCAAGGAAGCTTCTGCTCGTGCAGGCTTCAAGGCGGAGGAACTCGTTGAGTTTTTATATGCTGCTGCGGGGAATGATCAGACCTTGTTTCATACACTCGTTGAGCAGTTAAAAACAGATGTGGATAGTGCAGAAGAAAAGATGAAGCAAAAGGAAAAGGTCGTTGAAGACCCCTTAGTCGATCAAGTAGACGCATTGATTGACTTGCTTTATTTTACGTATGGGTCATTTTCGTTGTTAGGTGTTGATCCGACGGAACTATTCACTATCGTTCACGAAGCGAACATGGGCAAGCTTTTTCCAGATGGCAAACCGCGATACCATGAAGTAACACATAAAGTATTGAAGCCTGATGATTGGGAAGAAAAATATGCACCTGAACCGAAGCTCAAGGCAGAGCTAGAGCGTCAGAAAAAGAAAAGATAACAATCTTAGAGTCGAATGATTCTAAGATTGTTGTCTTTTACTGTTAATATCAATAACATTTTATCCCTCGGTTTGCTCGCCAAAGAATGTATCGTAAAGAGCACGAATCGCATCCTTTTCTTCTTCACCACGAATACCAAACATGATACTGACCTCAGATGAACCTTGGTTGATCATTTCCAGGTTGATTTTGTGTTTTGCCAGAGCTGCGGTACTATCTGCCGTTACCCCGATTCTACGTTGCATACCCTCTCCTACGATCATGATCATGGAAAGTCCATGTGTGATTCTTAATTCATCTGGCTTCAGTTCATGCTCCAATTCCTGAATTAGACGCTCTTCAATTTCCGGAGTCAGCTGTCGTTCTCGCAGAACAATAGAAATGTCATCGATTCCGGAAGGCATATGCTCATAGCTCAGTCCCAAGTTCTCCAGAATTTGTAATACCTTGCGCCCGAAGCCGAGCTCTCTATTCATCAAATATTTACTGATATAAATAGTAGCAAAATTTTGATCACTGGCAATTCCTACAACCGGTCCCTCATCTGCTTCACGTTTAGTTGTGATTAAGGTTCCTGGATGGGTCGGATTATTGGTATTCTTGATAACTACAGGGATGTGAGCCTTATAGGCAGGCATTAAAGCCTCATCATGTAACACAGCAAAGCCAGCATAAGCCAATTCTCGCATTTCGCGATAGGTCAATTCCTTAATCGTTTTTGGCTGTCGAACAATACCTGGATGGGCCACAAAAATTCCATCAACATCCGTGAAGTTTTCATATTGATCTGCTTGAACGCCGGCAGCAACAATCGAACCTGTAATATCTGAGCCACCACGTGAAAAGGTACAAATGTCGCCGGCTTCTGTATAACCAAAGAAGCCTGGGATAACAAAAATTTCTTCTGTTTCTCTAAATCTGCCGATTTTGTCATAAGAGGATGGTAAAATCCGCGCATTTCCAGGTTCATCTGAAACAATAATTCCCAGATCAAGTGGATTTTTATAGACAGCAGGCAAGCCTTGTTCCTTGAAGAACGAAGCAACTAGCTTGGCGTTATTATTTTCTCCACTTGCTAAGAAAGCATCAAACAAATGTGGATTATTTTCTTTTGGTAGCTGAGCCAATGCTTCTACTGATCGGCGAATATCCGCCAAAATCGTTTTATCCATCGAAAGCTCATCCATAATAGTTTCATATCGTGCAACGATTTGTTCAACGAGCGCTGTTGTGTCTTCGTCTTTTAGGTACTTTTCATGATAGCTGATCAGTAAATCTGTTACTTTGATATCTGCATCTGAACGCTTACCAGGAGCGGAAACAACGACGAACTTTCGCGTTGCGTCATCTTTCACGATTTGAAACACTTTCTGCAGCTGCTGCGCTGAAGCCAAAGAGCTCCCGCCAAACTTAATAACTTTCACAAATTCCACTCCTTTATATTTGTAGAGGATTTCAGTCAAGTAATTGCCTGAAATCTTCATTTTATGGTCCGTTATCCATTATCTCTAGAGGTTCCTACACTAGAATAATGGTACCCCTTTGTATTGTTGAGGAAACTGTCCAAGTAATTGGTCAGTTCCTACATTCTAGAGGTCCGTTGTCCATTTCCCTAGAAAACTTGAAGAAAGGGAAATGGCACTCCTTTATATTTGTAGAGGATTTCAGTCAAGCATTTGCCTGAAATCTTCATTTTTATGGTCCGTTATCCATTATCTCTAGAGGTTCCTACACTAGAATAATGGTACTCCTTTGTATTGTTGAGGAAACTGTCCAAATAATTGGTCAGTTCCTACATTCTAGAGGTCCGTTGTCCATTTCCCTAGAAAACTTGAAGAAAGGGAAATGGCACTCCTTTATATTTGTAGAGGAAAACAGTCAAGTAATTGCTTGAATTCTTCATTTTTGGGTCGGTTATTCTCATTCCCTTGTTTCTAAAAGAAGTAAGGACTGCGATTCGCCTTTTAGTTATTGACGAAACTGGGCAAGTAATTGTTGGTATTCTTCATTTGCCAGCATATGCGATTGCGTCCAGCTGAAATAGCATACCGTTGCTTCCACCTTTGTGAGCAAACTCTGTTTGAATAGACTTCCTTACGGGATAGTTTTTTTCTTTAAATCGTTCTTTTAGTATTTTTTCTAAAACCGGAATGTCCCAAATATCTCTAAAGAGTGCTTCGATTTTAACCACAGAGTCAATAGTTAGGCCGAACATATTTAAGCGTTCTTCTAACATATCAAAAGCCCCAGCTATTTGATTTTCTATGGATTCGCCGATAGGTCCAACACAGTAGCTTGTAAAGACAAAATCACCGGCTTTAGCAACACCTGTGTGTGCCCAATCTTCATTTATATCTTTTCTATCAATCTGACTCAATTTCTTCCACCGCTTTCTGATCTGGCATACGCAGTTAGTTAACAAATTTTTTTATGAGGCAATACTTTCTAATTTTTTGATTAAAATATAAAGAGCTTCGTTCTCATTGTTCTGTAATATTGGTGTATAAAGAATACCGAAATTTTTATTGAAAAGCAACAGGAAAAAGGACTTTTCTGTCTCTTTTTTCAAGTATTAAATAAATCACTTCATTTTTATCCAAAATTTTGATAAACTGGAAGCAATGGAATTATTTTACGACTAGAATATACAAAGCTTAAGAGACTCTTAAGAGGAAGAGGGCAACAGAAAGATTTTTGTTATTTCCTCATTAAATTAGTGCTTGAAGAGCCGCTTTGTGATATAATTCTCTACGGTTGTCTTTTTGACGAGAATGATAAAGAATTTGTCCCAGTCTTTCAAATAGTAATCAAGCAATTATTCATTGAGAGAGCTGCCTATTCCTATTATAGAATGCTGAGTAAACGGAGGAAACATTAATGAAGAACAATTTGATTATTATCGTGGTTCTAGTGATAATCATCGTTGCGGCTATCTTATACCTGATTGGTCATTTTATGCGGAGGCAAAATCAATCTAAGCTCAAGGTTCTTGAGAAAAGAAAAGAAGAGCTATTCGATTTGCCTGTGATTGAAGAAGTAGATGAAATCAAAAAGATGCATATGGTCGGTCAAAGCCAGAATACGTTCCGAGAGTGGAATCAGCGTTGGGCAGATATTTCGACTCGTTCATTTGCAGAGCTGGAAAGCCAAATTTTTGAAGTTGAAGAGTTGAATGATTCTTTCCGTTATATGAAGGCAAAACGAGCAGTGGCGGAAGCCGAGCAAACGATGGATGAGATGGAATCAGAAGTTGAAGAAATCCGTAGAGGCTTGAAAGAACTAAATGATAGTGAAGGACGTAATTCACTGGAAGTTCAAAAAGCATTGGACATTTATGAAGAAATCAGTGGCTTGCTTCAAGAGGAAAAGGATGGATTTGGTCCAGCTTATTCTGAATTACAAAAGCAAGTGAAAAATATCGAAATCGAATTCACGCAATTTGTTACATTGAATACTTCCGGTGACCCTGTGGAAGCCAGAGAGGTATTGGAAAGTGCAGAACGTCATACGTATGAGCTTGACGACGTGATGAAACGCATTCCGCCTTTACACGATGAGCTTAGTAGAGTGTTCCCTGATCAAATCAAGGAAATCGAAGAAGGGTACAAGCGTTTAAGAGAAGATCACTTTGTCTTCCCGGAACAAAATTTTGAAGAAGAATTGAATCGTGTGAAGAAACGCGTGAAGAATTCGACGGTTGATTTGGAAAAAGCAGAAGTTGCTGCTGTGGAAGTTGCGAATAGAGATACAGCTGCAGCAATTGATGCACTGTATGAAGTAATGGAAAAAGAAATCAACTCTAAAAAATATGTAGTGAATAACCATAAAACAATTGGTGATTACATTGCACACGTTCTTAGAAACAATCGTCAGTTGATGATTGAATTGGATCATACGTCTCAAAGCTATACCTTGAATCACAATGAGCTTGGTCGTTCAAGAGGGTTCCAATCTGAGATTGAAGAACTGATTCGTCGTTATGAAGATTATGAGCCGAAGATGGCTGAGCATACAGTACCTTATTCAGAAGTACAAGTATTTTTCAAAGACTGTTACCGTGTTCTTGCTGATATCGAAAATCAGCAAATGGAAATCGACATGTCATTGAAAGAATTGCGTAAAGGCGAAAAAGAAGCACAAGATAAAGTAGATCAATTCGAATTTCGTTTGCGTAACTTGAAGCGTTTTGTAGAGAAGAAACGTCTGCCGGGGTTGCCAACAACCTATCTGGAATTCTTCTTTGTAGCGACTGATCGTATTGAAGAATTGAGTAAAGCATTAAATCGTATTCGTATCAACATTGATGAAATCAATAAGCTTGCTGATCTTTGTGAAGAAGATTTGGAGCTGTTAGATAAGAAAACCAATGATCTGGTTAACTCAGCAGCTTTGACAGAGCAAATGATGCAGTATGCCAACCGTTACCGCCATACGAATGAAGCAATTAGTCAGGCGATGGAAAAAACATTGGATCTGTTTTCTAAAGAATACCGCTATCAAGATGCGCTGGATGTCATCGGCACAGCACTTGAACGAGTAGAACCAGGTGCCTTTAGACGAATCGAGAATATCTATTTCAAAAACTTAGACGCAGTATAGTCAAAACAGAGTAGCTTGAATATGCTGCTCTGTTTTTCTTTGATCCTAATTACTAGAGATAGGATTGGTTAATAAGTGGTTGCTTTCTAATGGCGATTGATTGAAGAGGCATAGGAAAAAGGATATAATAGTAAAGAATTTTTTGGGAAGAAGGACATAGAATGATTTATTTTGATAATAGTGCAACAACTCCTATTTATCCGCAAGTACTGGATACTTACATAAAAACCAGTCAGCGAATCATCGGTAATCCCTCAAGTCTTCATGATTTGGGAAACCAGGCACATCGCTTATTGGAGCAAGCAAGAAAGCAGATAGCTGAGCTATTGTCTGTTGAGACAGGAGAAATCTTTTTTACCTCTGGAGGAACTGAGGGCGATAATTGGATCATGAAGGGTACAGCTATTGAAAAACAAGCATTTGGCAGACACATCATTATCTCAAGTGTTGAGCATCCAGCTGTTTCAGAAACGGCCGCTCAACTGGAAAAATTAGGCTTTGAGCTGTCTATTTTACCTGTAGATAATCGAGGAGTTGTTCAAGTAGACGAGTTGCGCAAGCTGATTCGAAAAGACACGATTTTAGTTTCTGTGATGGCTGTCAATAATGAAATTGGTACAATGCAGCCGATAAAAAAAATCAGTGAGCTACTGGAAGAATTTCCGACGATTCATTTCCACGTAGATGCAGTACAGGCCATTGGTAAAGTAGCGAAAGAGGACTGGCTGACACCACGTGTAGATTTTGCGGTATTTTCAGCTCATAAATTTCATGGACCAAAAGGTGTGGGCTTCATTTATTGGAAAAAGGGGCGCAAGTTGGCGCCACTATTGACTGGTGGTGGACAGGAAGAGAACCAACGTAGTGGAACAGAGAATATTGCGGGGATCGTAGCAACAGCACGAGCGCTTCGGCTTTATCTGGAGAAAACACAGGAACGTGAAGGTCGTGTTGTGCAACTTCGGAATTATCTGATCGAAGAGCTAGCTGGCTTTGCGAATGTTCGCCTGTTTTCTGAATGTGCTGCGGATTTTGCACCGCATATTGTTTGCTTCGCCTTACCTGGAATTCGTGGAGAGGTGATGGTTCATGCGTTGGAAGAAAAGCAGATTTTCATTTCGACAACTAGCGCCTGTTCTAGTCGAAAGAAGACTGTTGGCAGCACATTACACGCAATGAAAGTATCGGAAGCAGAAGCCAGTTCAGCTGTACGCATAAGCCTGGATGAAAGCAATACATTGGCAGAAGTTGAACAATTCATGATTATTTTCAATCAGCTGCATAAGAAGTTTTCGAAGGTACATGGCTGAAACACGTGATTTTAGAATATGACTGCGTATGAAATAAACAATTCATTATTTCTGAACAAAACAAAAGCTTGAAAAATCCTGTTCCTATGTTATAGTGGAACAGGATTTTATTTCTATAGAAGCTTTGCTGACTCATTTGCTCCCAACAAGTATTTTTGTTTGAGCTAGAGTGGCTATGCTCTTTATACATAGTAGTACATCTGATAGAATGACCAATAATATTAATTGAAAGAAGGTTTCTAATTGAAATATACAGAAATAATGGTTCGTTATGGTGAATTATCGACCAAAGGAAAAAATAGAAAATCATTTATCATGCAGTTGGCTGCAAACGTGAAGCATGCACTAGGCAGCTTTCCGGCAATTAAGATTCATGCAGATCGCGATAGAATGCATCTATTATTAAATGGTGAGGATAGTACACAAATCATACCTAAGCTAGAAAAGGTTTTTGGCATCCAAAGCTTTTCGCCAAGTATTCGTGTGGATCGTGAGTTTTCGGTTGTACGTTCTGCGGTACAGGAAATTATCAAAACTATTTATCAAGAAGGCATGACTTTCAAGATCACAACGAAACGCTCCGATCATACATATGAGATGGATTCTAATGAGTTGAATCGTGAATTAGGTGGAGCTGTGTTTGAAGTCTATCCGGATATTCAAGTGCAAATGAAGAAACCAGATATCAATATCCGCGTTGAAATTCGTAGAGAAGGAGTCTATCTGTCTTACGAAACAATTCTGGGTGCTGGCGGCTTACCTGTAGGAACCAGTGGCAGAGGTATGTTGATGCTTTCCGGTGGTATCGATTCTCCGGTAGCGGGATATTTGTCTATGAAACGTGGCGTTGAAGTCGAAGCCGTACATTTTGCAAGCCCTCCTTATACAAGTGAACAAGCTTTGCAAAAGGCAAAGGATTTGGCTGGAAAGCTGGCACCATACTCAGGAAGTGTTCAGTTTATCGAAGTGCCATTCACTGAAATTCAGGAAGAAATTAAACGAGTAGTGCCTCAAGGATACTTGATGACTGTGACGCGCAGATTGATGCTTCGCTTGACAGATGCGCTGAGAGAACAACGAAATGGTTTGGTGATTATTAACGGTGAATCTTTAGGACAGGTTGCATCTCAAACCTTGCAAAGTATGGTAGCAATTAATGAAGTCACTAGCACACCAATTATTCGTCCTGTTGTTTCAATGGATAAGAATGAAATTATTGAGATTGCTGAACGAATCGATACCTTTGAACTGGCAATTCAGCCTTTTGAAGATTGCTGTACGATTTTTGCACCGCCTCAACCAAAAACAAGGCCAAAGCTGGAAAAGACACAAGCTTATGAAGCACGTCTTGATCTGGAAGGATTGATGGCTCGTGCGCTCGCCGGGATTAAAGTTAGTGAAATAACAGCAGATAGTCAGACAGAAACCGAGGAAGATTTTTCTGATTTGCTTTAGGTAGACAAAAACAAGAACTGAGGGAAATATTTCCCTCAGTTCTTTGTTTTTTTACAGTCATTCTTCAGCGAAATGTTTCAACTGTTAATGAGGATTTTTCTAATGAAATTGTCTTTTTTGTAAAGAAAATCACTTTTTTTCACAAAGTGATTGCTGTATTCTTCGGCAGATGGTACACTAGAATGTGAAATAATTAACAAGGAGAAGTAAAATGGAAATATTGGCAAATGAAAAGAAAATACCTAAAGCAACAGCTAAACGCCTACCATTATATTTGCGCTATTTGAAGATGCTCGACGATTCGAGTGTTGTCCGAATCAAGTCCAGAGAATTCAGTGAAATCGTCCAAATTCCACCGGCGACAATCCGTAGAGATTTTTCTCACTTGGGTGAGCTTGGTAGAAGCGGTTATGGCTATGATGTTCCTTATCTGATTGAAGTATTCAGTAATATTTTGAATACGCAAGAGGAAAAACGAATTGCGTTGATTGGCTGCGGGAATCTTGGTCGAGCGTTAATTAGGAACAATTTTAGACGGAACGAAAACCTGAATATTGTTTGCGCCTTCGATAGTGATGAACAAATTGTTGGGGAACAAGTGAATGACATCTGTGTGCAGCCGATGGATCAGCTGAGGAAGATGATCGAAGAAAATGGTGTGACAGTAGCAATTTCTACGGTTCCCAGCAAGTATGCACAAAAGGCGATCGATGAAATTGTTGATGCCGGAATTACTGCAATCCTGAATTTTGCACCGGACAGAGTGACAGTTCCCAACCATGTTAACGTACAATACATTGATCTAACAACAGAATTACAGACGTTGATTTACTTTGATACGGCGTTTTCAAAGTAGGCAGTTTCTTTGAGTTCTGAAAATGGTTCCACTATACTTAATTATGAATCCTATTAAGCAAACGCTCGTTTGATTATGTTGAGTGAAATAGCGTTATGGCAGTAGGAAAATAAAGTAGGATTTATATGATGTGGAATATAGGAGGAGCTTATTATGATCGTAACAAGAAAAGGGCAAGCATTAGAATTAGCAGGACAACAACCGGAGATAGGAAGTTTAGCACCTGAATTTACGTTGAAAAACCTGGAGGATCAGACAATCAGTCTTTCCGCGCTTAAAGGACAGCCGGTCCTAATCAGCGTGGTTCCGGATATTGACACTAGGATTTGTTCATTGCAGACAAAACGCTTCAATCAGGAAGCTGGTGCTGTTGATGGTGTATCATTCTTGACGATTTCAAATAATAGCAAAGAAGAGCAAAGCAATTGGTGCGCGGCTGAAGGTGTTGACATGGAGATGCTTCGTGATGAGGCGAACACATTTGGAGAGGCATATGGTCTGTTTATTCCTGAAATGGGACACTTGGCTCGAGCAATTTTTGTTATTGATAAAGAAGGTGTGCTGGTTTACGAAAGAATCAGCCCGGAAATTTCAGAAGAACCTGATTATAACGAAGCGTTAGAAAAGGCAAAAGCATTACGTTGAACAAACGGAAATTGACAATCTGATGGCTTCATTGTAAAATGCGTTATAGGAATTCAACGGGGTGTCTTATTGTTCATTGAAAGACATATTTTGAACACGCACCGTTTAATAAAATAGACAGAGAGCAAGAGGAGTACTGTCAGCGGGATTTTTAGAGAGAAAATCGGCTGGTGAAAGATTTTACGATCCTGACAGGAAGGTAGCTTGTGAGTCAATCATTTGAACAATTTTCAGTAGGGTGGTTCGAGTCGTGATCGTTATCTCACGTTGAATGAAGAGGTAATTGATTTATTTGATCAATTACAAATTAGGTGGTACCGCGTAGTATTTACGTCCTAAAACAGCAACTGTTGCTGTTTTAGGACTTTTTTTATTACCCAAATTTGATAGAGCAGGAAAAGAAAGAAGGAGATAGAGATGCCGGAAGAAAATAATTTACCCACAAAATATCAACCAACTGAAATCGAACAAGGCAGGTATCAGAAGTGGTTGGATCAAGACTTATTCAAGCCTAATGGAAATAAGGAGGCAAAACCTTATTCAATCGTTATTCCACCACCAAATGTTACTGGAAAGCTTCATTTAGGCCATGCTTGGGATACTGCATTACAGGACATCATCATTCGTCAAAAGAGAATGCAAGGCTATGATACCTTATGGCTGCCGGGAATGGACCACGCCGGAATTGCGACACAGGCAAAGGTAGAAGAGAAGTTGGCTGAACAGGGGATTTCTCGTTATGATCTAGGGCGTGAAAAATTTGTGGAACAGGTATGGGAATGGAAAGAGGAATATGCTTCTCATATCCGTGAACAATGGGCAAAAATGGGCTTGTCATTAGATTATAGTCGCGAACGCTTTACCTTGGATGACGGGCTATCTGATGCGGTACGCAAGGTTTTTGTAAAGCTCTATGAAAAGGACTTGATTTATCGCGGGGAATACATTATCAACTGGGACCCGAAGGCTAGAACAGCCTTATCTGATATTGAAGTAATCCATAAGGATATTGAAGGTGCGTTTTATCATATGAGCTATCCGTTGACGGATGGTTCAGGAGTAGTGGAAATCGCAACGACTCGTCCAGAAACGATGCTTGGAGATACAGCGATTGCGGTTCACCCTGATGATGAGCGTTATCAAGAGTTGATCGGTCAGACTGTAACGTTGCCATTAATGAATAAAGAGATACCGATTATTGCAGATGAGTATGTAGACATGGAGTTTGGGACAGGCGTTGTGAAAATTACACCAGCTCATGATCCGAACGACTTTGAAGTGGGAAATCGTCACGATCTGCCAAGAGTAAATGTGATGAATGATGACGGCAGCATGAACGAGCTGGCAGGGAAATATGCCGGAATGGATCGTTTTGCGGCACGTAAACTGATTGTTTCTGATTTGAAGGAAATGGGTCGTTTGATTAAAATCGAAAAAATGAATCATAGCGTTGGCCATTCAGAGCGTACAGGCGTTGTCGTAGAGCCGCGTTTATCGACACAATGGTTTGTTAAAATGCAGCCGCTAGCAGAAGAAGCCATCAAAAATCAACAATCAGATAACGCTGTAGAATTTTTCCCTGAGCGATTCAATAACACATTTGTCCGTTGGATGGAGAATGTTCATGACTGGGTAATTTCACGTCAATTGTGGTGGGGACATCAAATCCCAGCGTGGTACCATAATGAAACTGGGGAAATGTATGTTGGACTGGAGGCTCCGGCAGATAGTGAAAACTGGACTCAGGACAGCGATGTATTGGACACTTGGTTCAGCTCGGCGCTATGGCCATTTTCAACAATGGGTTGGCCGGATGAAGCAAGCAGTGACTATCAGCGTTACTTCCCAACAAGCACATTAGTCACAGCCTATGACATCATTTTCTTCTGGGTAAGCCGGATGATCTTCCAAAGTCTTGAGTTTACAGGGGAGCGCCCATTCCAGTACGCTTTGATCCACGGTTTGATTCGTGATGAACAGGGCCGTAAGATGAGTAAATCGCTTGGCAATGGGATCGATCCAATGGATGTCATTGAAAAATATGGCGCGGATGCTTTACGATGGTTTTTATCGAATGGTTCAGCACCGGGGCAGGATGTTCGTTTTAGCTATGAGAAAATGGATGCAGCGTGGAACTTCATCAATAAAATCTGGAATGCCAGTCGCTTTGTTATCATGAATATCGAAGGGATGACTGTGAAAGATATTGACTTCAGTGGGGAGAAATCAGTTGCAGATCGCTGGATATTGACACGCTTGAACGAAACAATCGAACGCGTAACAGAGCTATTTGACCGTTTTGAATTTGGGGAGGCAGGTCGTCAGTTGTATAACTTTATCTGGGACGATTTCTGTGATTGGTATATCGAAATGAGTAAAGAAATCCTTTATGGAGAAGATGAAGCAGCGAAGCAAACGACGAAGAGTATTCTTGTTCATGTTCTGGATAATATTTTACGTCTGTTACATCCAATCATGCCGTTTGTGACGGAAGAAATCTGGGAGAAAATCCCTCATGAAGGCGTATCGTTAGTCGTAGCGGATTATCCAGTGGTTCAGTCAGAATATTCCGATGAAGAAGCGGCACAAGGGATGGAAGTATTGAAAGAAGTGATTCGTTCTGTTCGAAATATTCGTGCAGAAGTAAATACACCATTGTCTAAGCCGATCACGTTGTTGATCAAAACAACAGATCCTGCGATCGACCGTTTCCTAATTACGAATAAAAACTATATTGAGCGCTTCTGTAATCCGGAAGAACTGACAATTAGTGGAGATATCACTCCTCCTGAATTAGCGATGTCGGCCATCTTGACGGGCGTAGAAATTTATCTGCCTCTTGCAGGGTTGATCAACATCGAAGAAGAAATTGCTCGCTTAGAAAAAGAGCTGGCTAAGTGGGATCAGGAAGTGAAGCGAGTACAAGGTAAACTGTCTAATGAACGCTTTGTTTCAAATGCACCAGATGATGTGGTAGAAGCAGAGAAGGAAAAAGAAAAAGACTACTTGGAAAAACAAAAAACTGTCCGTGAAAGAATCGAACAGCTGAAAACAATCGGATAATCGTATTAAAAAATAGAGGGAACAGGGTGACACTAAAATCCTGTTCCCTCTATTTTTTTTATCGTGCGTCAGCACTTCTGCATTTCTCTTTTTTTCTTTACACGCAGCCAGTATTTGAAAAGCACGAAGCCGACAAGTGTAGAGAGTGTGATCAGACCGCCAGTATAGAAGCTGACAGATTGATAGACCATCGCAATCGAGTAGGTTCCTTCTTTCAAGGGGATGGCCATGAGATTGCCGACCACTTTGACTTGCTCTACTTTTTCACCATTTACTTTGATCAACCAGTTTTCATCATAAGGAACAGAAAGGTACAATAACTGTTTCTCTTGTTTGACAGAGATATTTCCAAACAGCTCGCCCTTTTTCGTCCAACGTAGATCAATGGCTTTTCGTTTCTGTGTATCAACCAATGAATCAAAGGCAGCCTGATCTAAGGTAGCCAACTCCATACTTTGTAGCTTTAAGTTTTTCTTACTGGTAAGCACCAATTGGATAGGTTCATCTTTTTTGAAATAGCCCAAATTAAAGAGCTGATTGGTTTTAATATAGACATTAGGCTTGATTACTTTGCCATTAATGGTAAAGCTTTCTATAGATGACCAACGCATTTTTGGTAGGTGAAAGTACACTTCGCCATCAGCAGTTGGCGTCATATTAAGCTCATAGCTCTTTTTATCCTCTGCTACTTGTTCGGATATTTTTTTTGTTGTTTTAAAATAGTTATCAGGATTCGATTTGATTGCTTGGAGTAGCTCTTCTTGATTTTTGAGCGGCTTGTCTGTAATCAGATCGACCTCAGAAAATTCCTGTGGAACAAGAAATCCCATACCGATCGCTTCATTATTTTTGTAAATCGTTGTGTTCCCAACGGTATCGACAGTTTCTCTAAAGTTATTTTCAGTTGGTGAGAGCTGATAAGGAACATTTAGAAGAAAATTTACCACCTGAGAATCATCCACATAGCCGATCCGTCGATCATTTTTTTGATAAAGCCCCAAAGCATTCAAGCTATCCTGCGTTTCTGAATGTAAAGTAGAGGTGTAGCTTGAAATTCCGGCGTAACCATAAAGAATCGAATCGTTATATCCGTTGTTCTTCTCGGCATAGCCTGCATCTTCAGAGACGATCGTTTGCTTGATTCGAAACAGATCCTCTCCTTCTATAATAGCTAAGGCTTGTTCTTGCTCTTTGTAAGTACGTTCAAATGCTGACTGATTACCGAATGGGATTGCCTTAAGAGAAATCCAATAGTTTCCTCCAAGCTCAGCAAATACCAGCAAGCACAGCAGAATACTTACATATTTTTTCTGGGGATGTTGTTCTTCGTTCATTTTTCTGTGATTGAATAAATAGTAATAGAGCCAAATGAGCAGCAGACTGATTGCTGCGTAACTATAGGATAAAACGAATTCTTGATAGAAGAAACCAAGGAAAATATATCCCGCACCCAGACAGAGAGTGTAAACAATCGGTGCCTTTAAGGGTAGCTTCTCTCCATCCTTCAATCGTAAAAAGGCTTCATATGCAAACTTGATAATCAAAAAACTGAAGATAAATGTGTTACGATAAGGGAAGCCTGCCGGACTTTGAAACATATGCCAGATTGTATTGATCAGCTCCAACCAGAAGCTTGCAAAGAGAAAGAGAACCAAAAAGAGCGTCAGTTTTTTCTCTTTTTTAGGAATCGAATCTAACATAAAATAGGTTAGAAATAATAACAGGATTAAGATACCTGAGAATACTGTAGGTAAATGCGAAAGACGTAAATCAAAATCAACGGTTCCGATACCGAATTGAGAGAAGAAGGACGGTCCGAATTTTGGCAAAGGCATAAATGTTGAGAGATTGAAATCGGTTTTCTTTGTCTGCAACATTCCTTCCAGTGCAGGCAATAAAATGAAGCTTGTGGATATACCCGAAAACAAAGACGAGATAAAGAAAATTTTTCCTTCTTGGATAAATCCTTTGATCGATGGTGCGGCGCTTTGTTTGATGTATAAGTAGATGCTGTAGCCAACAGCAAAAATACAGACCATATAGCCCATGTAATAATTCGTAAAGATGGATAGAAACAGAATCGCGACATAAAGCGTGACCTTTTTTTCATACCAAAGTTTTTGAAGACCGATCGCTAATAAGGGCAATAGAATCAGGATATCCAACCACATAAAATTAATGCTGTAGGCTGCGACGAAGCCACAAAGGCTGAAGGCTGTGGAAAAAATCCATGTAAATGCCGAGACATCTGTATAGGTTTTTTTCAGATAGTAGAACATGGAGCCGCCAATACAAGTAATTTTAAGCGTGATGATCCAGACAATAGCGATTGGCAATTCTTCATAAGAAAAGAACAAAGCGAGTATGTTGAAAGGACTGAGTAAATAATAAGAGCTCAGTGGAAAAATCGTATCTCCGATCCCATTAGTAAAAGAATAAAAGGTTAGCGTACCTTCTTCAACGAATCGTTTAAAGTTATTTAAAAAAGGTAGGTATTGACTGCCTAAATCGCTTGCCAATAGATTATTGTCTCCAAAAGGAGCGACGCCTAGAAGTGACCAAATAACAATCACGATAGTAAATGGGATCAAAAAGCTCCCTATAAGCAGGCCGGTTTTCTTTTTATTCATGTTCTCACCTCGTAATAACCATTTTTATTAGTAGTTTCCAAATAATTTCAAGCAAAAGTGTGTATTTTCTAGTTAAAGTATGACTATGGAGTAACAGAGAAACAAAGTATTTTCAACCATTGACTGGCGGGAGTTGCTTCCTAGTAAGTGTAGTGTAGCATACTACGGAAATTTTCTGCAAAATTTAGCTGGTTTTAATGTAAGTATTCATTGTATCAATTAGTAGTGTACGCATGACGTATATTGACATCTGTTATTTTATCATACCGCCTTTCTAAATATAGCAAGACAAAGAGACATTGCTGTTTTTCGTCTAGAACTTAACAGATTCTTTAAAAATCATTTTTATGAGAGAAAGTTTTTGTATGCACTGCCGCTGATTTAAAGTGAGAATAAAGTGGCTTCTTTTATCGTTTCTTTCAGTAAACTATCTTTATTAGTGAAATCAAGGATGGCTTTCGCTATAATAAGAAGTGCGAGGTGACGAAGATGTCGATGAAAGTAGAAGAAGCAATCGAATGGATACACAGCCGCTTGCCGTTTGGTTCAAGACCAGGGCTGGAACGAGTAGTGGCATTATTAGAGCGTGTAGACGAACCACAGAAGAAAGTGCCGACGATTCATGTAGCTGGCACAAATGGAAAAGGGTCAACGGTAACCTACTTGCGTTGCTTGCTAGAGGAAGCAGGTCTAAACGTTGGAACCTTTACGTCTCCTTACATAGAAGCCTTTAATGAGAGGCTTGCAGTAGATGGACAGGGAATCGCAGATGCAGAATTGATTCATTATGTGGAGAAATATCGTCCTTTAGTTGAGGAAATGGATAAAGAAGAGGCAATCAGCGGAATCACAGAGTTCGAAACATTAACAGCTATGGCATTCGAGTTTTTCTTGGATAAAAAAGTGGATGTAGCAATCATTGAAGTCGGGCTGGGCGGGTTAATGGATAGTACGAATGTTGTTGAGCCGATGTTAACGGCAATTACAACTATTGGAATGGATCATACTGATATTTTAGGAGAAACAATAGAAGAGATTGCTTTTCAAAAGGCTGGCATCATCAAAGAAAAGATTCCCGTTGTTACTGGAAAAATTGAGAAGGAAGCATTAGCTGTTATTGATGCGCAGGCGAAAAAAATGTCAGCGCCTGTCTATCATTTTGATGAGGCCTATACGGTTAAATACCTTCATTTTGATAAAGAATGGGGAGAGGTTTTTTCGTTTACAGGGGAGAACGGAAAAATAGAAAAGCTGAAAACACCATTATTAGGGCAGCACCAGACAGAAAATGCTGGGGTGGCGATCGAGTTATTTTATGTGTATTGTCAACTCACAGGTCAGCCATTTCAAGCTCGAACGATACGGCAAGGATTGTTGAAGGCACAATGGCCGGCGAGAATGGAAAAAATAAATGATGAACCAATGATTGTTCTTGATGGCGCGCACAATGATCATGCAGTTCAGCGATTAGCAGATAATTTGAAGAAGGAGTTCAAAGGACGTACAATCCATATTCTTTTCTCCTCTCTTTCGACAAAAAATGTAGACCAAATGATTCAGTTGTTGAAACGGGTGCCGAATGTCCATCTTTATTTGACTACTTTTGATTATCCGCGAGCTGTTGAGTTATCGACGCTTGAAAAATATGCAGATAAGAAAACAGAGATTGTCTCTTTATGGCAGTTTGGGCTGGGAGAAATATTGGAAAAGATGGGTAGCGAGGATATGCTCCTGGTCACTGGTTCTTTATATTTTGTTTCCCAAGTAAGGGAGCTATTACTAACAATAGGAGGAAGTAATGAAAAAATTTGATGGTGTCATTTTTGATATGGATGGGCTTTTATTTGATACAGAGCTGATTTATTATCAATCTTCACAGAAAATTGCAGACAATATGGGGTTCCCTTATTCTAAGGAGCTGTACCTACAATTTTTAGGTGTTTCTGATGAAGAGGTGCAAGAAAACTATCACCAAATATTCAAGGAATACGGAAGAGAAAAGGTAGAAGAGTTCATTCAGCGTTCTTATGCAGATACGCTCGAAGCTTTTGAAGCTGGGAGGGTACCAATGAAGCCCGGCGTGATGGAGTTGCTGGATTATCTGGAAGAGCAACGCATACCTAAGATGGTAGCCTCAAGCAATGTTCGTCCGGCAATTGAGCTATTGTTGACCAACTCTGGAATTATTAACCGTTTTGAAGGGATCGTATCAGCTGAAGATGTTAGTCGTGCGAAGCCTGATCCAGAAATTTTTCGAAAAGCAGCGAGCTTTCTAAAGACAGAACCCCAAAAAACACTGGTTTTAGAAGACTCCTCGCACGGAGTTACAGCGGCTTATAAAGCTGGAATACCAGTAATTATGGTTCCTGACTTACTACAGCCGGACGAAGAGCTCCGAAGCAAAACCTTGCAGGTGTTCGACAGTTTGATTGAAGTCCCGGCATATCTAACAGAATAGGGCAGCTGGTAAACTTTTCAATCACATTCTAATAAAACAAGCTCTCCTTTGCGTATGTTACTAATGAATACGTAAAGGAGTTTTTTTATGGAAAAGCGAAAATTATTTATCAACGAAGTACCGGAAGACTGCCTTCCGCGGGAACGGCTTGAAATGTTTGGTGAAAAAGCACTCTCCAATCAGGAGCTGTTGGCCATTTTGTTGCGGACAGGCTCAAGAGAAGAAAACGTCATGGCGCTCGCGTCAACTGTCTTGAATCATTTTCAGCATTTGTATGAATTGAAAAATGCAAGCTTGCATGAATTAATGATCCTCAAAGGAATTGGAAAGGTCAAAGCGATCGAATTGAGAGCGGCGATTGAGTTTGGCTATCGACTGCAGCAAAGTAGTCAAGTGAAATTTGGCAAGATATCCTCAAGCTATCAAATTGCTCAGAACTTGATTTATGAATTAAGGGATTTTCAACAGGAACACTTGGTTTGTATCTATCTGAATACCAAGAATGAAGTAATTCGTCAAGAAACAGTGTTCAAAGGTTCACTCAATCAAAGCATTGCGCATCCAAGAGAGGTATTTAAGGGAGCAGTCAAGTACTCAGCGGCTCGAATCGTGCTTGCACATAATCACCCATCTGGCAACCCAACGCCTTCTCAGAGCGACATCAACTTTACTCTGCGAATGCAGGAATGTGGAGAAATGATGGGCATCGAGGTACTGGACCATATTATTATTGGACAAGAAAGCTATGTCAGTATGCGGGAAGAGAACTTTTTAAGCGGAGAGAATTAGATTTCTTGCAAAAATAAAAGGTCGCGTGTAAAATGAATTTGTAATCTTGTTTGGGACAGTATAGAAGTTTGGTTAAATAAAACCCTCTATCGTACACGGGCAAAGTTACAATTATTTCAGTGCTTAAGCACGAGGAGGAACAGTAATGGAACAAGGAACAGTAAAATGGTTTAACGCAGAAAAAGGGTTTGGATTTATCTCTCGTGAAGATGGAAGCGATGTTTTTGTACACTTCTCAGCTATCCAAGGAGACGGATTCAAAACATTAGAAGAAGGTCAACCTGTAACTTTTGATGTAGAAGATTCAGATCGTGGCCCTCAAGCTACAAACGTTGAAAAACAATAATTTGCCCATTCGAAACATCCGGCTGTGTGCTGGGTGTTTTTTTTGTTTTGGTGGTGAAGCATCTGTTGACAAATCTATTTAATTTTACATAGCATAGAGAACTTCGTTTCAAGCCTCAAGAAACTCGTTTTTTAACAGTAAAGGCTCAATATGCATTTCAATGCTGGAATATCTTTTTTTATTTTGGATAAATGAATTGATTTCAAAAAATGTGTATGAATTTCAATTATATAATGATTTATTTTAACTTTTATTAATTAGATGATACAATGGAGTTGTGTCTTGTTTACAAAATGAGTTAAAACTATTATTGGCAGAGATTTTGTCAAAGGGGGAAAATCATGAAAAAGAAAAAAATCGTTGGTTTCTTAGGTTTGAGTTTCATATTGGTAGGTGGTATTTATAGTGCAATGACCGCTACAGCAGAGGAAAACGGGATTAAGAGTGAGGTATCTGAACAGTTGGAAGCGGATACGAATTCTCAGGCAATTGCTAAAGTGAAAACGAGAAAAGCACGACAGATGTCATCAAGTCCGATACTCTCTGCAACAGAATACCAGCAGGTTCTTCAGCTGCAATCAGAATATAGAGCAATCTATGACAATTTACCAACTGGAGAAAAATTTATTACTGCACCAGTAGTGTCAGCTGTAAATGGCTATGCCTTAGGTACTTTTAAGACAGAACAGACAAAAAGTATCGAAGAGATTGTGAACTTTTATCGTAAACTGTCAGGAGTAGAAGCCGTTCCTTATTCAAAGGCTTCAGAGGTTATTGCTCAACAAGGATCGATCGGCATGGCAGCTGTACAGACACAATCTCATTATATTTATGACAACTTCTCAAAACCAATTGGGATGACAGAGGAATTTTGGAGCGCTGCTGGAGAAGGCGCAAAGTATTCTAATATCCATTCTTCATTAGCAGAACAGACGCTTGAACATCATGCCAATGGGTTTATGGTAGATTATGGTGTAAATAATAAGCAGGCGGGACACAGAAGAGGGATTTTGGGGTTAACTGCAACAGATTTTGGTGTTGGTTATGCTCAATCTGAGGAAGTAAAGGCGACGGGCTCTAATTATTTTACTGCTTTATATGTAGGATCAAGTTGGGCTGCTTTCAGTAAATACAGTACAGATACCATCAGTCATTGGCCGGCAGAAGGTGTATTTCCCTATGAAATGTACAATGCAGAGAACCCTTACAATACAGATTATTATAAGAATAATACGAATGCTTCGATAAAAGCCAAACACGAGAAAAATATGCGTTGGAGTATCTACATGCACCAAAACAACCAATATCTTCCAGCGGATGGTATCAAGGTTTATTTGACGGATAATGATACAGGGGTTACAACAGAGATGGTGAACGATTCAAATGGTGGTGAATTGACAGTTGCTGATGTTACTTCTAGTTCTGCTGTGAATAGAGGCTACGATACAATCGTCTTTAGACCAAACAATTCATACGAAGTGAAGAAGGATACCGTGTACACGGTGAAGGTTACAGGAATTGAACGAAATGGCCATACGGAAGAGTATCAGTACAATACCCGTTTTGTGGGGATGTACGATCAATATGAAGGCGAGCAGGTTGCTGTAACAGGAGTGGAAGTCACTGCACCTATGGCAGAAATGATGATTGGTGAAACACAGCAATTGGTGGCAACAGTCAAGCCTGAGCTTGCCAGCAATAAAAAAGTGAATTGGAGCAGTTCAAATACAGAAGTGGCAAGTGTTTCTGTAGATGGGATAGTCACAGCTAAGAAAAAAGGGTCGGTTCTTATTACTGTAACGACTGAAGATGGTGGGAAAACGGCCCAAGCGACAATCAATGTTCTTGAGACGTATCCGGATATTAGTAAAATCACGATTGTAAGACCGGAGAAAAATATAGTGTATTTGAATGGCACGATGCAATTAACTGCGACACTTGAACCAGCCAATGCAAACAAAGAGGACCTCGTATGGGAAAGTGCAAACACCCAAGTAGCAACCGTCACAAATGGATTAGTGACAGGTAAAAAGAATGGAATCGTGACGATCACTGCTAAATCTGTAAAAAATGGAACTGTTAAAGACAGTTATCAAGTAGTTGTGACAAATAAGGACAACAAGACGTATTTAATAAAAACCGTAGGACAGACGATTACAGACACCTTTGATTATGGAGCAGCAACAGAGTATTTCAGCGGGAATGAAGAGTTGTGGTATGGTTCACATTATACAACTGGAAGTAAAGGAATGTATCGAATGACAGCACCAGAAGCAGGAACCTATCGCCTTTCGATGACTGTTGATCTGGATAATCCGGATACGGTGGCTTATGAGCGAGAATATGGCGTTTATAATGAGTTTTTTGATATGTTTGCTAAAAATCCGGATGGTAGTCTAGCTCAGCTAAACAGTATTTATTATAGTGTGAACATCGATTATTACACGGCAGCAAACGGTTGGACGTCCAATAGTAAGGTGTTGAAATATCATCCGGATGACACAGTGATAGAACTAGCAAAGAATGAAACGATTTATTTTGAAGTATATGCTCGTTCGCGCGTATCGAATGACACCTTTTGGATCAATAATGGGAAGTTGAATTATGAACATGGAGTTTATATGGGAACACCTTTTGAATTTGTAATGACAAAGGAATAACCATCTAATTGAAATATTCTATTTAGACTGGACCAACATGCATACTGTTTGCTGTTGACTCAGTCTATTTATATTGTTGGCACTATAAAGTAGGGTATTAGCTGAAATCTACACCTATTTTAGATAGCAAAAAAGCATGAGACCCATTTCGTCTCATGCTTTTGGTTTCTAATTAACCGTCATAATCATTGGTAAGATCATCGGGTGGCGTTCTGTTTTCTCAAACAGATACGGCTGTAAGGTCGCTGTGATTGCTTCACATAATTTCGCTTCAGTACAGTTGCTGTCCTTTAAGGCATCACGCATGGCGTGGAACAATAAACGTTGGCCTTCATTGATCATATCGCCAGATTCACGCATGTAGACAAAACCGCGAGATAAGATATCCGGACCAGCTTGAATTTCTTTATTTTTGATGTCTACAGTTGCGACAGCTAAAACAAGACCTTCCTCTGATAGGATTCTGCGGTCACGTAAAACGATATTTCCAATATCTCCTACACCATTTCCATCAACATAAACATCACTTGCATTGAAGTGACCGGCTGAACGTGCGCTGTCAGCTGTTAAGGCAAGAACATCCCCGTTTTCCATGATGAAGCAGTTTTCTTCTGGAACACCAACATCATTTGCCAGAGAGGCATGAATTTTCAGCATTCGGAACTCTCCATGTACGGGAACAAAATATTTTGGCTTCATGAGACGAAGCATCAATTTTTGTTCTTCTTGTCCACCATGACCGGATGTATGGATGTTATTGATTTTTCCGTGAATGACTTTTGCGCCTGCTTCTGAAAGCAGGTTGATCAGACGATTCACACTGGTTGTATTTCCAGGAATCGGCGAGCTTGAGAAGACGACTGTATCACCGGGTTGTACAGAAATCTGTCTGTGCGTCCCGTTCGCGATTCGACTCAAAGCAGCCATAGGTTCACCCTGAGAACCTGTACATAGAATCATGACTTCGTTTGCAGGAAGCTGATTCAATTGAGAGGCATCGACAAATGTTCCTTTTGGTACATTGATGTAGCCTAAACGCTCGCCATTAACGATCGCGTTCTCCATACTGCGTCCAAATACAGCAATTTTTCTACCTGTGCGAACAGCTGCTTCTGCTGCTTGCTGCAGTCTGAATATATTGGAGGCAAAGCTAGCAAAGATGATTCTGCCGTCTATTTTTTCAAAAATCTTTTTGATCGAGCTGCCGATCGTTTTTTCAGATTTAGTAAATGTTGGAATTTCTGCATTTGTACTGTCTGAAAGCAGACATAGTACGCCTTCTTCACCAATTTTTGCCATTCGATGAAGGTTAGCTGGTTCGCCAACAGGTGTGAAATCGAACTTGAAATCGCCTGTGGCAACAATATTACCAGAAGGTGTTTTTACAACGACCCCTAAAGCATCTGGAATACTGTGTGTGGTTCTGAAAAAGCTGACAACTGTTTTTCTAAAACGAATGACTGTATCCTCATTGATTTCATGAAGCTCTGCATCGCGTAGTAAGCCATGCTCATCAAGCTTATTCGTGATAAGCGCAAGAGCCAAAGGGCCTGCATAAATAGGAATATTTGCCTGACGTAACAGGTAAGGCACACCACCAATATGGTCTTCGTGGCCATGGGTGATGACCAGTGCTTTGACTTTTGATAAATTT
Source organism: Enterococcus sp. 9E7_DIV0242 (assembly GCF_002140975.2). NCBI lineage: Bacteria > Bacillati > Bacillota > Bacilli > Lactobacillales > Enterococcaceae > Enterococcus > Candidatus Enterococcus clewellii. Next base: position 2,168,902 of record NZ_CP147247.1, on the reverse strand, counting down.
TGAATGATATAACTGTAATCTGGAATAACATAGTCGATCCCCAGTAAATCATCTTCAGGGAATTTGATTCCTGCATCAATCAGAATGATTTCATCCTGAAATTGTACTCCATAGGTGTTTTTACCGATTTCGCCTAGTCCGCCAATACCGAAGACGCCGGTTTCATTGTTTTTAATATTTACTTTCATAGGTTAAAACTCCGTCAATTTGAAATCCGCATGCTCCTGCTCATAAGCTAAGTGGTTTCCATCAAGCAATTGGACATATTCAATATTATAAGGGGTATTTTCTTCAACGAGTTGGCGAACGGCAACATCACTGTCGCCCTCAACGTAGATAGATTGTGTGTCTTCTCTTTTAGGATTTCTTGTTTTTGTTTCCTGATAGTAAACTTTGTAAATCATAGTAAATTATCTCCTTCTATATGCTTGCGCAATTTTATTGATTTTTTTTAAAATTTGTACACAACAAAATGAGGTGGTTCTCCACCCTGAAAAGTATTTGCCGCCAAAAACATAGAGTTAATGGAGAATGAAGCCTCGTCATTACTTCATTTTATTATGTGTATGATGTAAAAAAACTTCAACCGTCCTGTTTGTTGTTGCTACAACAATTATTGCTATTTTATCATAGAACAATTCAGAAGTATAGAAAGGACTCCTAATATTTATCAGGATCTTTAGAATTAAAACGTAGTTAATCAGAAGGATTTATCCTGTTTTTCCAAATGAAAAAAATCAGATTTTTCTTTTCAGAAAGTTTACCAATCTATTGATTTTATGCTATAGTGGAAGCACTGAGCTAAATTTTGAAGAAGGAGATGATTACTTGAAATTGATGTGGCATTACACAATGAGATATAAGAAATTATTGCTTGCAGATTTCATTTGTGTATTTGGGTTTATATTGATTGAATTGGGGTTGCCGACTATTTTGGCGCGCATGATTGATAATGGTATCCAGAAGAATGACTTTGAGTACGTGAAACAACAAGGCCTTCTAATGATCGGCATTACGATTATTGGTGTTATCATGAATATCATGTTGGGCTATTTCGGCGCAAGAATCACAACGCATATCGTTCAGGATATACGGAATGACCTGTTTGAAAAGGTACAGACATTTTCTCATCATGAGTATGAATCGCTAGGCGTTTCTTCATTGATTACCCGTACAACAAACGACGCATATCAAATCATGTTGTTTATGGGAAATGTATTAAGAACAGGCTTTATGACACCGATGATGTTCATTGTCAGCTTGGTCATGGTTGTTCGGACGAGTCCGTTTCTGGGATTATTCGTTTTAGGTGCATTGCCTATTTTATTGGTTGCAGTGGTGCTGATTGCGAAAATATCGGAGCCATTATCAAACAAGCAACAAAAAAATCTTGATGGAATTAATGGTATTTTAAGAGAAAATCTTTCCGGATTGCGTGTAATCCGGGCGTTTGTAAATGAGAAGTTTGAGGAATCACGCTTCAAAAGAGTGAATGATGATTATACAAGCAGCTCTAAAAGTCTGTTCCGATTAATGGCTGCAGCACAACCAGGATTTTTCTTCTTATTCAATATTGTGATGGTATTGATCATTTGGAATGGTACCTTACAAATTGATGCAGGGAATCTGGCTGTCGGAGATTTGATTGCGTTTATCGAATACATTTTCCATGCCCTGTTCTCGTTTATGTTATTTGCCAGTATGTTCATGATGTATCCACGAGCAGCTGTTTCCGCTCGAAGAATTCAGGAAGCATTCGATATGCAGCCGGACATTAAAGAAAACGAACAAGGCGTAACGGAAACTGAGAAAAAGGGGTATCTGGAATTTAAAAATGTGACCTTTGCTTACCCAGGTCATGCACAGAGTCCGGTAGTTCGAAATGTGAGCTTCACTGCTTCACCAGGCGAAACTGTCGCTTTTATAGGGAGTACTGGTAGTGGGAAGTCGACACTGATTCAGCTGATTCCAAGATTTTATGATACGTCTGAGGGACAGGTATTAGTAGATGGTGTCGATGTAAAAGATTATAGGCTTAGTGCGTTGCGTGAAAAAATCGGCTATATTCCTCAAAAAGCATTACTATTTACCGGAACGATTGCAGAGAATCTGCGTTACGGGAAAGAGGATGCAACGATGGAAGAGATGGAACGTGCTGCAGATATTGCACAGGCTACAGATTTTATTTCTCAAAAATCATTAGGCTTTGATGAGCTGCTCTCTGAAGGAGGTGCGAACTTCTCTGGTGGACAAAAGCAGCGCTTATCTATCGCTCGTGCGGTCATCAGAAATCCGGAAATCTATATCTTTGATGATAGTTTTTCAGCATTGGATTATCAGACGGATGCGAAGCTGCGTGCACGTCTGAAAAAGGAAACAGGTAATTCTACAGTATTGATTGTCGCACAACGTGTGGGGACGATCATGCATGCAGATAAGATTGTTGTTTTAAATGAAGGAAACATTGTTGGAATGGGGACACATAGAGAATTACTTGAGAGCTGTCCGGTCTACTATGACATCGCGGCTTCTCAATTGTCAGAGGAGGAATTAGCATGAAAAATGGACTTTCTTCTATTAGACGTTTAGGAAAATATATCAAGCCTTACAAGAAATCGTTTATCATGGTTATCATTTTTACGATACTGACAGTTGCTTTTAATGCGGCGATGCCGTATGTATCAGGACTTCCAACAACTGAAATTGCGAAAAATCTTTCTCGCGGAGAAGCAGTTAACTTTTCTTATGTATTGCAATGCTTGATTTGGATTTTACTTGTGGGGATCGGCTATTGTGCAGCACAGTTTTTGTCAGGCTATATGATGACAACCGTTGTTCAGGATTCAATGAAAGATCTACGTAGAGATATTGATGAAAAAATCAATCGTTTACCGGTTTCTTACTTCGATAGAAACCAACAAGGGAATATCCTTTCTCGAGTAACGAATGATGTGGATGCAGTGAGCAACGCGTTTCAACAAAGTTTTATCAATATCGTATCAGCAGTTTTAGGTATTTTGATGGCAGCGGGTATGATGTTCTATATCAATGTTCGTCTGGCACTGATTTCTATGATCATGATTCCATTGTCCATTTTCATTTCTCAGACAATCGTAAGAATCTCTCAGAAATATTTTCAAGGGATGCAAAATGCGTTGGGCGATTTGAATGGCTATGTTCAGGAAAACATGACTGGATTTAGTATTTTAAAGCTATACGGTCGTGAAAAGCAGACCTTGGATGGCTTTAAACAAGTCAATCAAAATTTACAAAATTACGGATTCAGAGCGACATTCATTTCTGGTTTGATGATGCCACTTGTGCAGCTGACTGCGTACGCTACGTATATCGTTATTGCTGTTCTGGGAAGTAGAGATGTCATTTATGAAGTTATTGCAGTTGGTCAACTGCAAGCGATGATTCAGTATATCTGGCAAATCAGTCAACCAATGGGGAATATTACTCAGCTTTCTGCTGCGTTACAAAGTGCTTCTGCTGCAACCAAGCGGGTATTTGAAATTCTTGATGAACCGGAAGAAGAAATCAATGAAAAGGATCTGCCATTACCAACACCAGTTGAGGGGAATGTTCAGTTTGACAATGTCAGCTTTAGCTATGATCCGAAAAAACCGTTGATTCGAGGCTTGAATTTTGAAGTGAAAGCCGGACAAACAGTCGCGATCGTTGGTCCTACCGGAGCTGGGAAAACGACCTTGATCAATCTCTTGATGCGCTTCTATGATGTGAATGAAGGAGCAATCAAAGTTGATGGTGTCGATACCAAGCAAATGAATCGAAGCGATGTTCGCTCGATTTTTGGTATGGTTCTACAAGATGCTTGGTTATATCAAGGAACGATTGCAGATAATATTCGTTTTGGTAAATTAGATGCGACGGATTATGAAGTCGTTGATGCAGCTGAAACAGCCAATGTAGATCATTTTATTCGAACCATGCCGGATGGGTATGAAATGGCAATCAATGCAGAAGGGGACAATGTCTCTCTTGGTCAGAAACAGCTTCTTACCATTGCACGGGCAGTGATTTCTGATCCAAAAATTTTGATTCTGGATGAGGCGACTAGCTCAGTTGATACACGTCTGGAAGCGCTGATTCAAAAAGCAATGGATAAAGTGATGCAAGGTCGTACAAGTTTTGTTATCGCCCATCGCTTATCAACAATCAGAGAAGCAGATTTGATTTTGGTAATGAACCAAGGTGAAATCATTGAAAAGGGAACGCATAATGAACTTCTTGAGCAAGGTGGGTTTTACGAGAAATTGTATAACAGTCAATTTGCTGAAGATGGGGATTACGATTAATCATTAAAATTAGAAACTGTTTACAGTCAGACTTTTGAACTGTAGACAGTTTTTTTGCTATAGTCAAACGTGAATGCTTTGCTATACTTTAGTGAGAAGAGAGGGGAAGAACATGAAAGATGAGAATCGCTTTATTGCTGAAAGTGCAGATGTATATGGAACTGTTGAGCTTGCTGAAGATACTAGTATTTGGTATCAGACCGTGCTGCGAGGAGATAATCAACGGATTAAAATAGGGAAAGGGAGTAATGTACAGGATGGAACCGTGATTCATGTGGACCAACATGCACCTGTTCAAGTAGGGGACTATGTGACGATCGGTCATCAATGCATGATTCATGGCTGTGAAATAAAGGACGGTGCATTGATTGGAATGGGTAGTATTCTATTGAACGGTTCGAGTATTGGTGAAAATGCAATGATTGGAGCTGGTTCGTTAGTTACAGAAGGGACTGTGATTCCAGAGGGGGTACTTGCTTTTGGACGACCGGCTAGGGTTGTCCGACCGTTGACGGAGGAAGAAATAGAAAAGAACAGAAGAAACGCTGAGCATTATATAGAACTCGCTCGCAAGCACAAAAATAATATGTTTTCAAAACAGAAGTAATCGCGAATGCAGATTGATCGGAAATTTCGAATCTAAGTGATAGAATCAGAGATAGAGAGGGGCGAGGTTCATGTATTTAAAGATTATGGATCAGGCACAAGAAAAGCTGCTGGCATATATTGAAGAAGGTGCGGTTCTCATTTTAGATTTAGATGATGGTGTAGGAGAATATTCTAAGGTTGGCTATTGCTCTTTGGATACGAGCTTCCGTCTGTTAGTACTGGATAAAGCACAATCTCATAAGGACTATGCTGAATTTTTGGAAAATAATATTGGGGATATCTATATCAAGGATTATTCCAAACGTTATTTAGATGAAGCAATGACCTTAGATTTTGATGATCGTCTACACACCCTACGCCTTAATGGTCCTAGTGGTGTATTGGACAGTAATGTCCCAATCGTTGATTTAAGACCTGAAAAAACTTTGGGTTGAAGAAGAGATAACCAACTAGTTTTATCCATTCATTTGAAAAAAACAGGAGAACAGATACCAAGTCCTAAACACCAGATGAAAATCTATGGGGTGAGTACTTGAAATCTATTCTCCTGTTTCTATTAATCCGGTCGCTTCAGCTCTGTGATGTTATCAATATGGGCATAATTATTACCTGCCAAACGAGCAATAGGTTGGAGAGCCTCTGGAAGGATATATTCTTTTTCGCGATCAAAAATGTCTTCCCTAAAATGGAAAGCCGTTACTTCTGCAATAATTAAATCCGTGATGATATTGCCGTCATGATCCTGTAAAGGAACATGTTGATAAAGAGTTGCTTCCATACGGAGCTTCGCTTTTTTGATTCCAGGAACAGTGACTGATTGACTTGGGACTGTTTCAATATGGTTAAGCAAAAGTTCGCTTTCATCCTCTGGCAATGTGGCAGCTGTCTGGTTCATTTCTGCAAGTACGTCGTCATCAACTATGTGAATAACCATTTCCTGATTCTGCAAGATATTTTTAGCAGTATCTTTCATCTGTCCCTGTCTCCTGAGAACGGCCAAAGTAATCAGTGGCAGTTCGGAAGATGCCGCACTAAAAAAGCTAAAAGGTGCGGCATTAACTACCGAGGATTCTTTGTTCATTGTCGTGACCCATGCGATGGGGCGAGGAATAATACTTCCAGATAAAAATTTATATTGCTGTTTTTTTGAAAGCATATGACTTGAGTAGTGCAACATAGACGATCTCCTTAACGAGCTTGATTTGCATCGGAGGTATCAAACGGCCGAACAAATGCTTCTATTTCTTTGCGTTTAGGTTCTAAAAATGGTGGCAGAGAAAGCTTTTCACCTGCGTTTTCGTAAGTTTCATCTTGAAGAAAACCTGGACCATCTGTAGCAAGCTCAAACAATACGTGAGGAGCAGCCATGAAGTACTCAGATTCAAAATAAAACCGTTCGACAAATCCAGAATTTGGAAACTCTAATTGATCGATTTTGTTGATCCAAAAACGTAGCGCATCTTCATCAGCGACGCGCAAAGCGAGATGATGAACATTACCAAAGCCTTCCATTGCTTGCGGAAGGTCATCCCGATGAACCACAATAATACTGGCACCGTTACCACCTTCTCCTATTTCAAATAGATGGAAGCTGCCTTCTGCGTCAACCAGATGGAAGCCTAAGACGTCTGTCAAAACTAACTGCATATGTTCAAAATTTGCTACAGTTACAAATACTGGGCCGAGACCAATGATTGCATGTTCCGCTGGGACATTTGAATTTTTCCAAGGAGTACCACCAGCGACCCCCTTATTCTTTTCGTCAGAAATCAATTGATAACGCTGCTCATCAAAGTCCTCAAACTCTACATATTTTTTTCCGAAGCGCTCCATGATTTCTCCATGAGAAATGTCGTTTTCATTGAAACGCTCAATCCAATACATCAAAGAATCATCGCTTTTTACTCGGAAAGAGGTTCTCGAAATGGAATCTGTCCCTTTGGTTCCTTTCGGGATTCCCGGGAAGTCAAAAAAAGTCATGTCTGTACCGGCGCTACCTAAATCATCCGTAAAATATAAATGATAAGTTTCAATATCGTCTTGATTAACTGTCTTCTTTATCAGACGAAGACCTAAAATATCAGTGAAGAAGCGGTAAATTTTTTTCGCACTTGAAGTCATTGCTGTTACGTGGTGTAATCCTCTAATGTTTGTATCCATAATAAAACCCTCCAAATCTTTCTTTCAAAAATCATCAACTTACTAAAAGTAAGTATATAACCATAATGAAAGAAAAGCAACAAATCTGTCTCTCTCATTATCGTGTATTCCTTAAAAATATGCTAGGATAATGAAGATGGAGGGAAGTACAATGACTTATAAGACACTTTTTTTTGATTTAGATGGAACAATTACGGATTCAGGACCTGGAATTTTAAATTCTGTCTGCTACGCTTTAGAAAAAATGAGTTTGCCTGTTCCTGAAGTGACCGAGCTTTACTCGTTTATTGGTCCACCGCTAAAAGATTCTTTTATGGAAAAGTATCGATTGAACGAATCAGAAGCTGAACAAGCAGTGAGCTATTATCGAGAGTACTATGCTAAAACAGGGATGTATGAGAATTTGGTTTATGAGGGTATTCCTGAAGTGTTGGCCGACTTGAAGCAATTGGGTTTCAAGCTATATGTGGCAACCTCGAAGCCAGAAGTTTTTGCCAGACAAATCTTGACGCACTTTGATTTGGAAAGCTCTTTTGAAGAAATTTATGGTGCGAGTTTGGATAGTAGTAGATCCAAAAAAGGAGCTGTGCTTCGTTATGCAATGGAATCCGGGGATGTTTCAGTAGCGGGCAGCCTAATGATTGGGGATCGGGAGCATGATGTACTAGGAGCAAAAGAGAATCGACTCGATTGTGTCGGTGTTCTTTATGGGTATGGAGACAGGCAGGAACTGGAAAATGCAGGAGCTATTTATTTGGCAGCGACACCAGAGAAGCTGAAAGAATACCTACTAAGAAACGAGTAAAACAGACAAAGAGTCTGGACAATTAAAAAAATTGTCCAGACTCTTAAAATTATAGCAATGCTTTATCTAACGCTTCATTCAAGCGTTTCATTTGGTCTTTATTAAAAACAAGAGGACCATTTTCGCGTATAGAATTTACCTCTTCTTCTGAGAAGAGTTCTGGTGAAGCTTCGATTTCTGCAATCAAGTCTTCTAGGTATTCATCCATGTATTCGTCATCACCATAGATATCCTTATAAGTGTCTAAATCTACTTCTTCCTCTTCTTCTACAGTAAAAATAGAATTCAGGATTTCATCAAATTTTTCTTCACTTAAAATGTCTTTTTTCCCTGGTACCTTAATCTTCCCGGTTTTCTTCTGAGGCGTGATCGTCAGCTTCAAGGAAACGTCGAACTTAGCTGCTGTTGCATCATACAAGTAGCTCATAGTGATTGTACTGTTAATTTTGTTTGTTTTTTGATTAACACTTACTTTGATTTTAAGATCTTTGAAGCTGCTTTTCAGTGCTGTGATGCTTTCTTCAAATGTTTTCTGTGATTCTTTGTCCTTTTCTTCCTTCGCATAGTCTTTCATGGCTTCCATAACAGCGAGGATTTCTTTCTTGGTAAAGGTATGAGAAATCACATCATCTTTTTTAGTGAAGGATTCCTTGTCAAAAATATCCATAAGCTCTTTGGCTTTTTTCATCAAAGAAAAATTGAATCCTACATTACTGTCTGTATCCTTTTCATCCTCATCTTCACCATCCAACTGATCCTTTATATTATCGATGTTGATGAATTTACCATCTAATTTCTGCAACTCATCTTCATCAATAGTTACTGGATACTGGAACATATCCGCGATATCTAAAGCACCGGAAATGAAGCTTGTTGATACGTACATATTTTCTTTTTCTGTCACAAACTGGAAAGGAATTTTCTGACCATAGGCACCTAAAGCCAGTTCTGTTTCAGAAACTTCTTTATCTTCATCTGAAGCAAAAGTTCCTTTTAGAGAAATCGCTTTTAGCTGACTGGCGAACATACTTATATATAAATCACTGTCTGTATCACCGCCAGCATAATCGAAATCAGCCACACTTAATTCAAATTTTGAAGCTTCAGCAGCGCTGCTTCCTGCATTGGAGAGTGCCTCGATAAATTCTGTTCTAGGATCATTCCAACAACCTCCTAATAAAAAGATGGATAGTATTGTAAGAATCCCTAGACCCCATTTGTTCAATTTCATTTCATTCGTTCCTCCTTTGATGATAGTTCTATTTTACTAGCAAATAAGAGAAAATTATATCCTTTTTTCGAAATTTATTTTTTACATTGGTGGGTGTCGGTCCGAAAGCTTGTTAAATCAATCATTTGTTTGAAAATTCTCAAAATTTTTTAAAATGGTTGTATATTTTGATAAAAGAAATCCTTTTCATCAGTTATAATAAAATAATACCAACGAAAGATGAATGGAGGAATTTTTTAATGGCAAAAACAGTTATTGTCGGTACTAATCACGCAGGTATCGCAGCGGCAAACACATTGTTAGATAACTACAAAGATCAAGAAGTGGTAATGATTGATAGAAACACAAACCTGAGTTATCTTGGCTGTGGAACAGCACTTTGGGTAGGTCGTCAGATTGATTCCTACGAGAACCTTTTCTACACGAAAAAAGAAGATTTTGAAGCTAAAGGTGCAACAATTCACATGGAAACCTCTGTGGATAGCATTGATTTCGATAAAAAAATCGTTCACTGCAAAAAGAACGATGGAACAGAATTTACCGAAACTTATGATAAAGTGATTTTGGCAACAGGTTCAGCACCGATTGCTCCAAATATTCCAGGAAAAGATTTGAAAAATGTTGAGTTCCTAAAATTATTCCAAGATGGTCAGGCAGTAGATGCTGCAATGGCTCAACCAGGGATTGAAACAGTTGCTGTTATCGGGGCAGGCTACATTGGTGTAGAAATTGCCGAAGCAGCAAAACGTCGTGGTAAAAATGTCCTGTTGTTTGACGCAGCGGATCGTTGCTTACCAAACTACTATGACAAATGGTTTACAGACGACATGGATAAAGTATTGTCTGACAATGGCATTGAGCTTCATTACAACGAATTGGCAAAAGAGTATAAAGGTACCGAAAAGGTGGAAGCAATCGTTACTGATAAAGGCGAATACCCTGTTGATTTAGTTATCAATGCGATCGGTTTCAAACCAAACAATCAATTAGGAAAGGACCATCTGAAGTTATTTACGAATGGTGCTTACTTAGTAGATAGCCATCAACAAACAAGCGATCCAGATGTTTATGCAGTAGGAGATTGTGCAACTATTTTCTCAAATGCTGTTCAAACAACAACCTATATTGCATTAGCAACTAATGCTGTCCGCTCAGGAATTGTCGGTGGACACAATGTTGGCGGTACACCGCTTGAATCAATTGGTGTTCAAGGATCAAATGGGATTTCAATTTTCGGTTATAACATGGTATCGACTGGTTTAACTGTTCAGGAAGCTGAAAAATCAGGCTTTAAAGTGAAATACACGCAATTTGAAGATACACAAAAGCCTGGGTTTATGAAAGACAACCACAAAGTTAAGATTCGCATCGTTTACGATGAAGAAACACGTCGAGTACTAGGGACACAACTTGCTTCATATGAGGACATCTCAATGGGTATTCATATGTTCTCTCTTGCGATTGAAGAAAGTGTAACGATCGATAAGCTTAAATTATTAGATATCTTCTTCTTGCCGCATTTCAACCAGCCGTATAACTATATTACAATGGCTGCTTTAAGTGCTGAGTAAGACGAAAAAAAGAATAGTCGGATGCCCCATAAGTAACTTCCTTTGTCGAAGTTACTTATGGGGCATTTTTTTCTAGAAAACGGTAAAAGATTCGTTAATTTATAATACATTTTTCTAAATAAGTTTAATTTTCGAAGACTTTCATGTATAATAGTTGGAGTTATAGAAGTTAATTAGAGAGCAAGGAGGATTAATTTTGGCAAACGATAACCAAAATAATCAAGATCATTCGGATTCTTCTTTCAAAGATCAGGTATTACGTTCACTGAGAGGAGATAATATTGAGGATGATCATGCATCTTCTTCTGAAAATAACTATCAACATGATAATCTGGATTCACAAACAGATTATTCCAGTTCATCAAACTGGACCTCCAATCAAGAGGAGTCATCTGATAATTTTTCAAGAACATCTGAGTCTCATGAATTTGAACAACAGTTTGAACAGCAAACAGAGGTAGAACAGCCAGATTTTCCAGAAGGCGAGCATCTATCCCGTGTTGCAGAGAGTCGAGCAGATGCTAAAGAAGCGTTGAAACAAAACCGAGGAAAAGAAGACCGAATCGTTAACAAAATCGTCTTATTGATCATATCTGTATTGATACTGGTGGTTGCAGTTTTCGGGTTCACTTTTTATAAATATGTAAATGATGGGCTTCAACCTTTGGATAAAAAGGATTCTGACTTAGTACAGGTTCATGTCCCAGCAGGTTCTTCCAATAAGCAAATTGCTGCAATTTTAGAAGAAAGCAAAGTCATCAAGAGTGCTATGGTTTTTAATTACTATATTAAATTTAAGAACCTGACCGATTTTCAAGCAGGGTTTTATCAAATGTCACCAGATATGACACTAGATGATATTGGTGCAATGCTGAAGGAAGGTGGAACTGCTGAACCGATGCAGATTGCAGATGGGAAAGTGACGATACCGGAAGGCTATGACATTGATAAAATCGGTGATGCGATTGAAGAGAATACGGACTATAAGAAAGCTGACTTTATTGCGTTGATGCAAAATGCGGATTATTTCAATGCGATGAACGCGAAATACCCTGATTTATTAGGCAGTGCAGCAACAGCAGAAGGCGTACGTTACCGCTTAGAGGGCTATTTGTTCCCAGCGACGTATGACTATTATAAAGAAACGACGCTACAGGATTTTGTGGAGCAGATGATCGTCAAAACCGACAGTGTAATCGAGCCGTTTATCCCATCGATCAGTGCAAAAGGAATGACGATTCAAGATGTATTGTCATTGGCTGCGCTAGTCGAAAAAGAAGGGGTAGAAGAAGCGGATCGAAAGAAAATTGCGCAAGTCTTCTTCAATCGAATGGAAATCGATATGCCGTTGCAGTCTGATATTTCTATTCTTTACGCACTAGGTGAACACAAAGAAAAAGTGTACAATAAAGACCTTGAAGTTGATTCACCATACAATCTGTATAAGAATACAGGTTATGGTCCTGGACCTGTTGATAGCCCGAGTGAGCAAGCAATTTCAGCGGTACTTAATCCGGAACCAAACAACTACTTGTACTTTGTTGCTGACATCACTACAGGAAAAGTGTACTTCGCAGAAACGTATGAAGAGCATTTGGAATTAGTGGAAAAATATGTAAATAATACAGATGAATAATCAAGAAAAAATGAATAGCGAATGATTTTGAGTATTATTTTACGAGCCAAACTGTTATGGTGAGGCTCGTTTCGCTTTGATAAATTTATGAAAGCGTTAGATTTTTATCGATCTGGTTAGGTGTTATCCCTGATTTATTTGTCTGAACTACAGACAAAAAATTAGGGGTAACATTTGGTAATTTAACGGAATATGTAGAGTTGAAAAAATTAAATTTAAATGAATCTTATTTACAATTTTTAGAAAGCATGGTAATCTCTTTGTGGATTACAAATACCCTGTATTTTAGAAAAAAGTACATAACAAATTGTAGTAAGTTAAGTAAGGGAGAATTAATATGGTGGAAAAAGTATTTCCTATGACGATTGAAGGAAAAGAAAAATTAGAACAGGAATTAGAAGAATTAAAGACAGTGAAGCGAAAAGAGATTGTTGAACGAATCAAAATTGCTCGTAGCTTTGGTGACTTGTCTGAAAACTCGGAATATGAGTCAGCAAAGGATGAGCAAGCCTTTGTTGAAGGTAGAATCACAACATTAGAAAATATGATTCGTTTTGCGCAAATCATTGATAATAACGGTGTAGACTCTGACGAGGTATCTATTGGTAAAACTGTTACCTTTATTGAACTGCCAGATGGTGATGAAGAGGAATATACGATTGTTGGTAGTGCAGAAGCAGATCCCTTCTCAGGGAAAATCTCAAATGATTCACCAATCGCGCATGCGCTTATTGGCAAGACTCTTGGCGATGAAGTAACAATCACAACACCTGGTGGAGACATGCAGGTAAAAATTACAAAAGTAAGCTGATTATTCAATTGTTCGGGGCCGTGACATTCGTATGCCATAGCCCCGAAATTGACTAAGCATTATTCAGGAAGGTGCTTCGGCAGTTAGCTGAAGGCTTCCAGAAACGCTTTTCTTGAGGATGGGAACATAGTGTCCTATCCTCTTTTGTTGAAAATTCAGGCTAAAGACCTATAGCAAAATACTGCCAAAGCAACTAATATTAGTATGGGAAATAAAGTATACTGTTAGAAGAGATATGTAAGGGAAGCACTATATACGAATCTGCGCATAGCCAAAAAATGATTTATACCCGTATTTCAAAGAAAAAGGGTTTAACAGTATTCATACAGTTAGAAAGGGGGAAATGAAATGAATAGTCCATGGAGATTTTTTATTATCGTGGAAGCATTACTTTTCATCTTTGCTTTATGGCAAATTATACATAATACACCTTTGCTTATTTTATTGATTATAGGTGTTTTGAGCGTTGTTTTTGCTCTTAAAAATAACAAAAGAAACAGCTTCGGAAGTTTTTCGCTGATTATGGGTGTTATACTGATAGTTATTAGTGTGATCAATAGTCCGGCGTTCTGGCTAATGGTGGTGTTTGGTATCCTTTTTGTAGGACTTAAAGGAGTGGAGATATCAGGCGTTGATCTTACGCAAAGGGCACCGTGGAAAAAGAAACAAATGATGATTATTGAAACGACAAATGTTGAGAGTAAGAATGGCAAGAAGTTTAAACGCCCGTGGTTTGCGAATGAGCGTATTGGCAGCAATGTCTATGAATGGGATGACATCAATATCGATATCTTATCTGGTGATACTATTATCGATCTTGGTAACACGCTTCTTCCAAAAGACGACAACGTAATTATCGTTAGAAAAGGCTTTGGTCGAACACGCATCCTTGTTCCTTTAGGCGTGGCTGTTATGTTGGAGCATTCCACTTTTTATGGGAATGTGACATTTGAGAACGAAAAATACCATTTGAAGAATGAATCATTGAAATTATACAGTGACAGTTATGATAGTAACCCAAGAAGATTGAAGATTATGACGAACACTCTTGTAGGTGATGTAGAGGTGATCCGAGTATGATAGCTGGGAAGATATCCCGACAAATGATGGCTTTATATGCTGCGTTCAGCACCTTTCTAGTGGTGCTGTTTACGCTGTTCTCTCATTTTCATGCGATTAAACAAAAAGATTGGATAGTCGAGCTTTTCCGTCGAAAAGTCTTCTATGTACCTTTCTTTTTTCATATTTTACTCCTATCTATGTTGGCGGGTTTGTTGACTTTCCTGTTGATTTCTATTGTGCAAAAAGCTCAGTATGGTAGAATTGAAGAAAAGTTACGCTTGTTAGCTGCTGGAAATTATGACAGCCCGCTGATTGGTAAAAAGATCCCTCATCCAGATAATGATGTGTATATTGGTGATATAGATGCAGATATCAGCGCCGTACGAAGTAAACTGGTAGAGATGTCCAAAGAGCTGCAAATGTTAAACAGTCGACCTCAGATATTCGATGGAGAAACAAGAGAAGAAATTCTTGAGGAAGAACGACATCGTTTGGCACGAGAGCTGCATGATTCTGTTAGTCAGCAATTGTTTGGTGCAATGATGATGATTTCAGCTTTGAATGAACAGGCGCAAAAATCAGATACATCAGATATCTTCAAAAAACAGTTAGCTATCGTTGGTGATGTCATCAATGCTTCTCAATCTGAAATGCGCGCCCTTCTGTTGCATTTACGACCTGTCAGTCTGGAAGGCAAGAGTCTGAAAAAGGGAATCGAGCAGCTGTTGAAGGAGCTTAAAACGAAAATAAAAATCGAATTGACCTGGGATGTAGAAGATGTTTGTTTAAACAATAGCATTGAAGATCATCTGTTTCGAATTGTTCAAGAACTTTTGTCCAATACCCTGAGGCATGCGAAAGCAAATGAATTAGAAGTTTATTTGCATCAGGTCGGTGAAAATGTTCTTTTACGTCTAGTTGATGATGGTGTCGGATTTGATATGAATGAGAATGAAAATAAGGCTGGTAGTTATGGTCTGAAAAACATTCGTGAGCGAGTTGCAGGAATGGGTGGCTCGATCAAGATCATCAGCTTCAAAGGACAGGGAACAAGCGTAGAGATTAAAGTACCCGTGATAAAGGAGGAACTTACAGATGATCAAAGTGATGCTGGTTGATGACCATGAAATGGTGCGCTTGGGCGTCTCTTCTTATTTGTCTATTCAAGATGATATTGAAGTGGTCGGCGAGGCTGAAAATGGTAAAATAGGATACGAAAAGGCGTTGGAACTACGTCCGGATGTCATATTGATGGATTTAGTTATGGATGAAATGGATGGAATTGAATCTACCAAAGCAATTTTATCGGACTGGCCTGAAGCAAAAATAATCATTGTTACAAGCTTTATTGATGATGAAAAGGTGTACCCTGCGATTGAGGCTGGTGCAGCTGGTTATTTATTGAAAACATCAACAGCCCATGAAATTGCGAATGCTATCCGAGCAACCTTCAGAGGGGAACGTGTTCTTGAGCCGGAAGTGACTACGAAGATGATGGAACGACTGACGAAGAAGCAGGAGCCTGTTTTGCATGACGACTTAACAAATCGGGAGTTTGAGATTCTGTTGCTGATTTCTAAAGGCAAAAGTAACCAAGAAATTGCAGATGAGCTATTCATTACGCTAAAAACAGTGAAAACACATGTATCTAACATTCTTGCTAAGTTAGATGTTGATGATCGAACACAAGCGACAATTTACGCATTTAAGCACAAGCTAGTAAAATAAATTATTTTTTTGAATCGTTTGGATTTCAAATAAATGGAATAATAGGAGCAGACAGTTATTATGAAACAGAATTTTGCCATCATTGGTTTAGGAAGATTCGGTGGAAGTATTTGCCAAACATTGATTGAGTCTGGACAGGAAGTTCTAGCGATTGACAGTAATGAGGATAAAGTGAATGAGTATATGAATATTGCGACCCATGCTGTTGTAGCAAATGCGCAAGATGAAATGACTCTTCGTTCTTTAGGTATTCGTAATTTTGATCATGTGGTTGTCGCAATTGGAGAAGATATCCAAGCAAGTATCCTCGTTACCTTGATGGTAAAGGAGATGGGTGTGCCTAATGTACTGGCAAAAGCGGTTAATTCTTATCATGCGCGTGTTCTTGAGAAAATTGGGGCAGACGCTGTTGTTCATCCAGAACGAGATATGGGAATCAGAGTGGCTCATAAGCTGGTATCACGAAATATCCTAGATTACATTGAGCTTTCCAACGAATTTTCTTTAGCAGAAATTCGAGTGTCCAATCCTAAATTTTACAATAAGACGTTGGCTGATTTGAATTTTCGTCAGCGCTTTGGACTAACCGTTGTAGCTATACGTCGCTCGAAAACAGAAGTAATTGCGTCACCGGCAGCAGAAGAAATCGTTAGAGAAAATGATAATTTGCTGGTTATTGGAAATACGGATGATGTGGACTTGCTGGATGATAAGATGAGTCAATAGGCAATTTATACAGGAAAGTAATCTCTTCTATGCTACAATGATTTGGTAGGGAGGGATTATGGATGGAATTGAAAATTACACCACGTGCACAAGAGTGGTTTAAACAAGAGCTTCAAGTGGGTCCTGGAATGGGTATTCGCTTTTATGGAAAGGTTTATGGCAATACGAATGTGCATGAAGGTTTTTCTGTAGGAATGTCGGTTGATACACCGGAGAAACCGTTAGTCCAAACAGAAGTGGACGGACTAAATTATTATGTAGAAGAAAACGATGATTGGTTTTTTTCTGAGTATAACCTACTTGTTGATTATGATGAAGTGTTGGATGAGCCAACCTATTTATTTGAAAAAAACGATAAAAATGAAAAATAGAAGAATCGAGCAAACTGTATGATAGTTTGTTCGATTCTTCTATTTTTTTTAAAGCTCATTAATGGAAAACAGGGGAGGTTGCTTTCTATTAATCGCTATTACCCCGCAATAAAACTATCTGCCTTTTCTGCATATTTTTCTTGTAATGTAGAAAAGAGAATGGTTTGATAATTCTCTATTTCAGTCAAGGTGATCAATTTGAAATTTCCTTTTCGTCGTACGCTTTTTGGTAAGAGTAACGGAGAGGTTGCGATATAATAATCGTAGTCCTTTTTTTCGAACGAAGTAATCAGCTCAGCTTCGACAAAGGGAATTTTTCCCAGATACTCGAAGAGCGACTGAGAAACAATCGCATTTTGGAAAAGGATGACACCTACGCGTAGATGATGGTTCTCTTTTGCTCGTTCAAAGAAAGGCAATAAGAACATGGTGCAACTAAAGACCAAATGATCCAGGCAATTAAGCATCCACTGGTATTGTTTTGACTGTGCTGTTTTCTTCAAGAATATCTGAACGTCGTGAAAAAGCGGCTCAAACAACGGATGGAGCCCATTAAATAAGTTATAAGAAAAATCAACAGCCAACGGGAGTCTATCTTCTCTTATTGCATGGTTTAAAAAAGTTGTGAAGATGTTGATATGTAATAATTCCTTTTCATCTTCAGTTAGAGAGTTCTCACCAAGTGAGTGTATGTAAAAACTTTGAAAATGTTCAATCAAATTTCCTAAAGGATGGTTCTTGCTAAACATATAGGATTTTACGTAAGGAATACGTGGATCATCTGAATGGAAATAAGGAATCCAATAAAAGAGCATGTATGACAAGAAATCTGCTTCTCTAGAACGATATTTTTGTGAAATGCCCAATTGTTTCAATTCATCGAAAAAGGATAGGTTTGTTTCTGGGTAAACCAATTGGTCAAATGGAGTCTCTGCTAGAAAATGAGATTTTTCAAGTCTCAATTTATTAATAGAAGTTAACAGAAACCATTGTCTCGGTTCAACGTACTTCATCCACTGTTTATCGTTGAAGTCGAATAACTCCGGACCACGTTTGCTTTCCCCTAAGCCTAAAAAGAAGTCTTCTCCGAAAGAGGTGAGCCAGAAAAAGTTGAAGTATACGATGCGGATGATGGCTTCATTACCGGTGATTCTCATTTTGGAACAGTTTATCTGTATGTCGAATTTTTTCAGATAGCTAATGATTGGTTGGAGTCTTCGCAAAACGGAGGCTCTGCTTATGTAATTTTCTTCACAAAAATCTTCAAGTCGGTAATTCTTTTCCAAAATAGACGCTAATAAAAATTTATAAGCGATACTTTCTTGAAAGAGGTATTGTTGGTAGGGAATAGTAATGAGTTGCTCCTTGTTGATCGTGAGTTTGCCATCTGCTGACAGTAATGGGGTTTCGTTTTGTTGGATAAGGTCCTCGTTCATTTCTGAAAATAGAGAGACCAAACGAGCGTGAGAGAAATCTGAAAATTGTTTAAAGTGTCGAGGGGAATAAGTTCCATCATCACAGTCAAGGAATTGATGAAACATATCTAATTTTTTTTGTGCAAAGTCATCTAAAATGATTGTTTCAAGCATAAGCATCTCCTTCTTTTGTAAGTGTTTGACATGTTAGTTCTTTAACTATCTCTATTACATAATACCTATGAAAATGATTAATTACAAGAGAAAATGATATAAAAATGTTTTTTTATATATAAAAAATCAGTATAAATAGCTAATATTAAGAACGTTTTTTTTATATTTTAACTATAATTTAACCGTACGATTGTTATTTAATTTTCGAGAGATTTCAATTTTACTGTGTGTTATAATAGATACACAGATTTATGCATAGGAGGAAAAGGAAACATGCTATCGATTGTCGTTCCTTGTTACAATGAAGAGGAATCTATTCCCATTTTTTTTAACGAGGTAGAAAAAATCAGCCAGCTAATTAAGCATGACGTGGAGTATGTGTTTGTCAATGATGGCTCAAAGGATAATACACTTTCTTGTTTACGCGATTTACATAAACAACATCCTGATAAAGTAAGGTACTTATCATTTTCAAGAAATTTTGGGAAGGAAGCCGGGTTATATGCCGGACTTCAAGCAGCCTCAGGTGAATTAGTCACTGTAATGGATGCTGATTTACAAGATCCTCCTGATCTGCTTCCGCAGATGATTGAGATTATCGAGACAGAGGATTTCGATTGTGTCGGAACTAGAAGAACAACTCGGGATGGGGAACCTGCGATTCGTAGTTTCTTTGCACGAATGTTCTATAGGCTGATTAACAAGATCGGCGAAACAGAGATGGTAGACGGTGCGAGAGATTTTCGTTTGATGACGAGACAGATGGTTGACAGTATCCTCGAATTAACAGAGTATAATCGATTTTCTAAAGGGATTTTTAGTTGGGTAGGATTTAATACGAAATACCTTTCTTATGAAAACAGAGAGCGCGTTGCCGGAGAGACTTCATGGTCATTTTGGAGCTTATTCAGTTATTCGTTGGATGGCATCATTAACTTTTCAGAAGCCCCATTAAATTTTGCTTCTTATGTAGGTGCCTTATCCTGTGTGGGTTCAGTGCTTGCTATGTTGGTCATTCTTTTTAGAACATTCATGTATGGAGATCCGACAAGCGGGTGGCCTTCGATGGTCGTCATTTTTCTTTTTGTAGGCGGTTTGCAGCTGCTATGCTTGGGAATTATCGGAAAATACATTGGGAAAATATTTATGGAAACCAAAAATCGACCGGTTTACCTAATAAAAGAGACTGAGAAAGATAACGTCTGATTAGATAAGAATACTACCAAACAATAGGGACAGCGCTTAGGCGCTGTCCCTATTGTTTGGTTAATAACCTCTTTCAAGGTTCACTTGATTTTGTTTAAGGGTGCCTTCATTGATGAAGGAAGCAAGATTCGTAAGGAAAATCGCTAAGAGTTTTTCTTTGAATCCATCAGTCATACCGGAAATATGTGGTGTAATCAGAACGTTTTCCATCGTCCACAAAGGAGAATCCTTCGGTAAAGGCTCTTCTTCAAAGACATCTAATGCCGCAAAAGCAATTGGACCATTTTCAAGTGCTTGGACCAAGTCGTCCGTTTTAACAGAACGTCCTCGTCCGACATTAATGAAAATGCTGTTTTCTTTCATTGATTGAAACATTTCTTCATTGTACAAATAGTATGTCGCTTCGGTTAACGGAAGGATGTTCACGACGATATCCATATCTTTGATGATTCGATTCATGTTTTTCTGGGAATAGCATTCTAAGAAGCCAGGTGACGGATGTCCGCTCGAATTGATACCATACGTTCGAATTTTTAATCCTTGAGCAAAGGAAGCCAGTTGCTGTCCAATGTTACCAGTCCCCACAATCAGCATACTTTGTCCAGAAAGTTGACGGTAATCAACAGAAGCATCTTTCCATTGCTTATCTTGTTGAACAGTGGCGGCCTGCAGGAGACCTCTGTATCTTGCTAAAAGCACACCTAAGACATGTTCTGAGATGGAAATTGTATGAATACCACTGCCGTTTGAAAGTAGGATGTTTCGTTCTTCAAAGGCAGATAGATCGTAAGAATCCACGCCAGCGGAGATAGATTGAACCCATTTCAGTTTGCTGTTTGGGTTGTTCAATAAGCGTGGTCCGAGTTCTTTATCCCAACCTAGCATAATCTGAATATCCTCTTCTTGATAGGAAACAGCCGAATCATGGGTATCAATAATTTGGTACTCTTCGGCAGCGGCTTTGATTCGATCGATTTGATCAGGCTTAAATTTTTCTTTTAATAAAATAATTGGTTTTGACACGGTAGGGCCTCCTTTTTCTGACTCAATAAATAAGTCCATCTTCTTATCGACCTGACTTTTCCTACAATTTAATATATTTAATACAATAGATAGGAACAAAATCAAGTTGTGAGAAAGCTCATCCTATTAATTGTATCAAAAAAAGAGTGAAAACAAAAAAGAATGAGCCCTGTAATAAAAACAAGGCTCATTCTGCAAGTTAAATTTCTTCGCCTCTGGCATAAGCTGCCGCCAAAAGGTCCACTTCTTTTTTCAGTTCATCAACCATGATTTCTTCCGGAACGGTGCGGATGATTTTGCCCTTTTTGAAGAGCATTCCTTTTCCTTGACCTCCGGCAATGCCGATATCTGCTTCTCTGGCTTCGCCAGGTCCATTGACAGCACAACCTAGGACAGCTACTTTGATAGGTGCTTTGATTTTTTCGATGTATTCCTCAATTTCATTTGCGATTGGGATCAAATCGATTTCTATTCGGCCACATGTAGGACAAGAAATCAATGAAGCAGCATTACTGGCCAAACCGAAGGCTTTTAATACCTCTCTAGCCACTTTGATTTCTTCGACAGGGTCTGCAGATAGAGAAACACGGCAGGTATTACCGATTCCTCTTGAGAGCAAGGCACCTAAACCAGCGGCAGATTTAATCCCGCCGGAGAATTTCGTTCCAGCTTCAGTGATTCCTAAATGTAGCGGGTAGTTAAAGCTTTCCGCTGCTAAAGAATAAGCTTCGATAGCTAAATTGACGTCACTTGCTTTTAAAGAAACGATGATATCGTAAAAATCTAGATCTTCAAGAATTTTTATATGCTCCATGGCGCTAGCTACCATCGCTTCAGCGGTAGGATAGCCATATTGCTGCAAAAATTTCTTTTCCAGTGAACCGGCATTTACACCAATTCGGATGGGAATTCCTTTTTCTTTACAAGCTGTAACTACTTTTTCCACACGGTCTTTTCGACCGATATTTCCTGGGTTGATTCTTATTTTATCTACACCTTGTTCGATCGCCTTTAAAGCCAAACGATAGTCAAAGTGAATATCCGCAACTAAAGGGATATGGATTTTTTCTTTGATTGCGCCTAATGCGTTTGCTGCCTCTTCATCTGGAACGGCAACACGAACAATCTGGCAACCGGCTTCTTCCAGTTCAAGGATCTGAGCGACAGTTTCTTCTACATGATGTGTTTTGGTTGTACACATACTTTGAATAAATAGCTCATTGCTTCCGCCGATGGTCAGTCCGCCTACATTTACAGGGCGAGTATCTTTTCGATGGGTCATCGTGCTCATGGATAGTTCTCTCCTTTGTGATTAGGTCCAAAATTCACTGTTTTGAGAGCTGTGATCTCTTCTGTTTAAAATAGGAAGAAACGATAGGTAGAAAAATAGTACCACAGCTTCTGAGTGAGGACGTTTTAATAATAGTGTTACAGGAAGTGCTTCTAAGTCAGTAAAGCACAAAAGTACAAAGAATCTGTTTGTATGGGATTGTGACATTAGTATGTGTCAGCCCGTTGAAACCGGATAAAAGCCGCTTCTGTTAGTCAGAAATTGCCCATTTGATTCATTTAGATTAGTCATTCATGTCTAGGTGGTTATTCAGTCTCAATGCTCAATAACCTATACTACCACATTCTACAACAAGAAGAACCAAAAAAATGTTTAAAATTATGCTAAGTACCGAGTGAAATCGAAAATCATAGTATGTGCGGTATTACTGTGAACATAGAAAGAATCGGAGGAGAAAAGAATGGGGGCATGATGTGAAAGTTACAGGCAATTATTTTGTAGGTTTGCTTTAAATTTGGTATTCTTATAGATGTATAGAATTTAAAACACAATTTTGGAGGAGACGTACAATGACTTACACATTACCAGATTTACCTTATGCTTATGACGCATTAGAACCTTACATTGACTCAGAAACAATGCATTTGCACCACGACAAACATCATAACACTTACGTGACAAATTTAAACGCAGCAATTGAGAAACATCCTGAGCTTGGTGAAAAAACAGTAGAAGAGCTGATTGCTGATATGGATAGCATTCCAGAAGACATCCGCACAGCAGTTAGAAACAATGGTGGCGGACATGCCAATCACACATTTTTCTGGGGAATTATGGGACCAGATGCTGGTGGAGAACCAACTGGTGAAATTAAAGCAGCGATCGACGAAACTTTTGGAAGCTTTGACAACCTTAAAGAAGAATTCAAAACAGCTGCAACTGGCCGTTTTGGTTCAGGCTGGGCTTGGTTAGTTGTGAACAATGGCAAACTTGAAGTCACTTCAACTGCAAATCAAGATTCTCCATTAATGGAAGGGAAAACACCGGTTTTAGGCCTTGATGTATGGGAACATGCGTATTACTTGAAATATAAAAATGTTCGTCCAGACTATATTTCTGCGTTCTGGAATGTGGTTAACTGGACTGCTGTTAATGAATATTTCAACAAAGCTAAATAATTTGTATAAATAAAGAGGGGTTCAGTAAAAATAACTGTTCTCTTCTTTTTTTTTATGGCATACTAGTACTTAGAGTGTCAATGGGTGGGAGGCTTATTAAAATGGAAATTGAGTTACAGAAAGTGCATGGTTCTGAGAATGATTTTTTTATCTTAGATGAGACACTGCTTGCTGAGCCACTGACTCAAGCAGCAATTGAATTATTAAGAAAAAATCTATGTAATCGTCAGTCTGGATTATTGGGTGGTGCCGATGGAATCCTACTTGTGGAGCAAGCGAGTAAGGGGACCAGTCTTGCAAAAATGCGTGTGATAAACAGTGACGGAACTGAGGCTAGTATGTGTGGCAATGGATTACGCACAGTAGCAAGATATTTATTTGAAAAATATAATGAAGCTTTTTTTTCTGTTGAAACAATGTTTGCTGATTTAAAAGTAGGGAAAACCACAGATTTTTCTGATAAGGTATCGGCCTATCAGGTCGAGATTTCACCGGTCAGCTTTGACAAAGAAACGGTACCAATGAATAGTGTACAGCAAACCATCATTAATGAACGAATTCCGGCTCTTTCAGATACACTGGAGTTTTCGGTTGTCTCTGTGCCAAATCCACATTTGATTGCCTTTGTTGATCATGATGGATTGATGGATGGAGAATTAGAGCGAATCGCTACGTATGTCAATGGAGAAAATCCAATTTTTCCTGATGGAATCAATGTCAGCTTTGTTGAAATTTTAAATAGGAATGAGTTGTTTGTCCGTACATTTGAACGTGGCGTTGGTTTAACCAGTGCTTGTGGAACGGCTATGTGTGCGAGCAGTTTGCTCTATACCTTGTTACATACAAAACAATTTTATGAAAAAATCACCGTTCGTAATGTGGGAGGATTTGTGCAAACCGTTGTTCATGAAACAAATGATGGCGGCTATTGGATGGAGTTGATTGGGAATGCGACCGTAACACATCTTATTAAGGGATCGTTAGATTCGCTAGTCAATGGGGATTTTTCAGAACTTTCAATTCATGAAACAGAGGAACAGAGGGAGTACAAGGAATTTTTGAAGCAACAGTTGTGACGTTTTGCTAACGTTAAGTGAAAAGTAGTATAATAGATAGTAAATGGTATCAGGAGGGAACCATGGAAGAGACAATTGGTTTACAGGATATAGTGAGTATTTTGAAGAAACGGTTTGCGCTATTGGTTTTTTGTTTGATTCTTGGAATCAGTGCTGCAGGGGTGTTGACTTTTTTTGTTATTACGCCGAAATACAGCTCTCAGTCGCAGCTGATCGTTAAATTACCGCAAAGTGAAGCAGCAAATGTTAATGATATCAATGCAAACTTACAAATGATCAATACGTATAAGGATTTGATTACTAGTGATACAGTTTTGAGTGAAGTACAGCAACGAATGAGGGATGAATATGAACAAGAGATTAGTATGGGAGATTTACGTAGTAGCTTAGCGGTTACTCAATCTCAAAATTCACAGATGTTTTCAATCAGCTCAACAACAACAGATCCGATTTTATCTGAACGGATCGCGAATAAGACGACGGCAATTTTTCAGGAAACGGCACAGCAGACACTTAGTATAGACAAAATTACTGTCATTTCAAATGCTTCGGCAAATATGACGCCTGTATCTCCGAATAATAAACTAAATTTAGCTATTGGTCTTGTTTTTGGTCTGATGGTAGGTATTTTATTTGCATTTGTGTTAGAGATGTTTGACCGATCACTGAAAAGTGAAGAGTTCATTTCTGAAGAGTTGGAGTTGCCAGTTCTTGGCGCAGTGCCTAATATGACTGCTAAGGAGCTAAATGTGAAAATTACTCGGCCGTCCAATGAATCATCGATGGGTACCGAACATCATGGGGAAGGTAATCCAGATGATGGGCAAGGACCTATGCGACGGAATAGAACAAGAGTATAGAGGAGAAAAAGAATGGCAAAATATTTGAAAAATCAAGACAGCGAAAAAGGTGTTAGCCTAATTACTTTAGCAGATAAAGCTTCACCAGTTTCTGAACAATATCGGACGATTCGTACAAATATACAATATTCCATGGTCGATTACGATTTGCGTACATTGGTCATCACTTCATCAGGTCCTGGAGAAGGAAAATCAACGACTGCAGCAAACTTGGCGATTGTTTTTGCCAACTCAGGCAAAAGAGTGTTGCTTGTTGATGCCGATTTAAGGAAACCAACTGTAGCTAAGACCTTTAACCTTTCAAATGCAAATGGCTTAAGCAGTATTCTTGGAAATAGGCAAACATATTTAGATCAGACCATTCAAGATTCCGGGGTGGATAACTTAAGTATTTTGACAAGTGGCCCTAAGCCGCCCAACCCTTCCGAATTGCTAGGTTCGCAACGTATGGAGCGACTGATTGAAGAATTGGGTAAAAGATACGATATGATTATCTTTGACATGCCGCCAGTGGTAACTGTGACGGACGCACAGATACTCTCTTCAAAGGTCAATGGAACGATTCTAGTTGTTCGTGAAGGTGTTTCGAAAAGAGAATCATTGAAAAAAGCGAAAAGTTTGCTTGAGTATGTTGGGGCGAACGTTCTTGGTGTCGTATACAACGGGGCTAAAAACCTTATAGATCAAAATTATTATTACGGGTAATTAATGTGTGGAGGATGGACATGATCGATTTACATTGTCATATTTTACCGAATGTCGATGATGGGGCTCAAAGCTTGGAAGATGCCATTTTAATGGCAGAAACAGCAGCAGCTCAGGGAATCGAACATATTCTTTGTACACCTCATCATAATAACGGCAGATATAGCAATCCAGCGGCAGAAGTCATCTTGAAAGTGCAAAAGCTACAAGATGAGTTGGATAGAAGAAATATTCCTTTGAGTTTGTATGAAGGTCAGGAAGTTCGAATCAGTGAGGACTTGTTAGAAAAAATTGAAACCGGAGAGATTCTGTTTGCGGATTTAAACAATAGGTATATCCTGATCGAATTTCCTTTTGAAGAGATTCCGTCTTATGCAGAGCAACTGTTGTTCAATTTAGTGCAACGCGGTCATCGACCAATTATTGTGCATCCGGAAAGAAATCAAGGGTTTATTGATGACCCGAATCGTTTGATTCCATTTATTGAGTTTGGGGCTTTGGCACAGGTAACAGCACCAAGTTATGTAGGGGTTTTCGGCAAAGAAATTGAAGCAACAGCGAAAGAATTAGTCGCATGTAATTTGGTTCATATGATTGCTTCTGATGCGCATAATGTCAAACGACGGAATTTCTTTATGAAGCGAGCATTTGATGCGATCATACAAGATCATGGGAAAAGAAAAGCAACTGCATTGGAATACTGTGCAAGAGATATATTGAATGGGGATGAAACAGAGATTTTGCAATTTAAGGAAGTTAAAAGGAAGAAATTCCGATTGTTTTAGAAAGAGTGGCTAGTGGTATGTCAAGGAGACAAAAATTATTTGTGCTCTTGATGTTGGATTCTATCATCATCATCGGAGCGAATGTATTTTCTTATTTTTATATGGTTCCATATATTCATGTTTCAACAAATTTTGTGTTTCAAACAACAATGCTACAATTAGTGTTTTACATAGTTTTTGGGTTTATTTTTAAAATATTTACACGAATCAATCGTTTTACTAATTTGAGAGAAATGGTAGCCATTTTTTCAGCTACAAGTATTACAGTGCTTCTTGAAGGGCTCATTTTGCTTTCAGGTAGCCGGCGGTTCTTATTACTGACCTACTTGTTGACAACATTTATAATCATATCAAGTCGTTTGGTCTGGCGCTTGATTGTGGAGTGGCGTAACGGAAAACGGTATGGCCATGTTAAGGCTAAGAAAACATTGATCATTGGTGCAGGCGAAGCTGGTCGTATCTTGCTCTCAAGCTTGAGTACCTCTACAACAAGTGATATTCGGGTCGTTGGTTTTGTGGATGATGCACCAGATAAGCAAAGAATGTACCTAGGTGGCATAAAGGTACTGGGAAACACCCAACAGATTCCGAAGCTTGTTGAAGAGCATGGCATCGAGATGCTGACTGTTGCTATTCCTTCATTGAAAAAAGAAGAATTGCAACGAATGCTAGATGTTATTACTCCTTTAGGAGTTCCTGTAACAGCTATGCCGGCATTAGAAGAGGTTGCTTCCGGAAATATTACACTTTCTCGTTTGAAACCAATCGATGTAGTTGATTTATTAGGTAGAAAAGAAGTGCGTCTGGATGTCAGCCAGTTGAAGGATCAGTTGACGAATAAAGTGATTTTGGTAACGGGTGCCGGAGGGTCGATAGGTTCAGAAATTTGCCGTCAATTGATTCGTTTTAATCCAAAGCAACTGCTTCTAGTTGGTCACGGAGAAAATTCCATTTATTTGATTCATAGAGAATTGAATGAGAAGTATGGGGATAAAGTAACTGAAATCGTTCCGATCATTGCAGATATACAAGATAAGGAACGAATCGTTGAGATCATGAAAAAATACCAACCAAATATTGTGTATCATGCCGCGGCGCATAAGCATGTCCCGCTGATGGAATATAATCCGGAAGAAGCAGTAAAAAATAATGTGTTTGGTACAAAAAATGTGGCAGAAGCGGCAAAAGAGCAAAATGTCGAAAGCTTCGTGATGATCTCTACAGATAAAGCAGTAAATCCTCCGAATGTAATGGGAGCGACAAAACGTATTGCTGAGATGATCGTTACTGGCATGAATGAAGAAGGAAAGACTCGATTCTGTGCAGTTCGTTTCGGTAATGTATTAGGAAGCCGTGGTAGCGTGATTCCTGTCTTTGAAGAGCAAATCCGAAAAGGTGGACCAGTAACAATTACAGATTTCCGAATGACACGCTATTTCATGACGATCCCAGAAGCCAGTCGTCTCGTTATTCAGGCCGGTGCTCTTGCCCGAGGTGGAGAAATCTTTATTTTGGATATGGGAGAACCGGTTAGGATTTATGACTTGGCTAAGAATATGATTCAGTTATGTGGTTACCAAGAAGGTGAAATAGCGATTGTTGAAACAGGGATTCGACCAGGAGAAAAACTCTATGAAGAGTTGCTAGTAAGTAAAGAAAAGAATACGGAACAAGTATTTGATAAGATTTTTATTGGTAGTGTGAATGGATTTTGCTTAGAAGATGTGATGGGTTTTATTGAACAACTACCAGAAGATACTGACGAGCTGAGTCAGGAACTGGTTCGGTTTGCGAATGATTCAAGTAGGTAAAGGGGAGTTAAGTGATGACTAAAGAAAGAATATTTCTTTCATCCCCTCACATGAGTGAACAGGGATATGAAGAAAAATATGTAAAAGAGGCGTTTGATACTAATTGGGTTGCTCCGTTAGGGCCAAATGTTGATAATTTTGAAAAGGAGTTTGCTAGTTATGTAGGAATTGAAAGTGCTGCAGCTTTGTCATCAGGAACCGCTGCCATTCATATGGCTTTGAAGGCGATTGGAGTTGGTAGGGGAGATGTTGTCATATGTCAAACGTTAACTTTTTCAGCTACAGTCAATCCTATTATATACCAAGAAGCGACACCTGTTTTTGTTGATAGTGATCTTGAAACATGGAATATGGATCCGAAAGAATTGAGAAAAGCACTTCAAAAATATCCTAATGCAAAGGCAGTAATTGTTGTTCATTTATATGGATTATCAGCGAAACTAGATGAAATTATGTCTATCTGTGAGGAGTATAATGTACCGTTAATTGAGGACGCTGCAGAATCTCTGGGAACAACTTATAAAGGTCGCTACACTGGAACATTTGGACAATACGGTATTTACTCCTTCAATGGAAATAAGATTATTACGACTTCTGGAGGAGGTATGTTGGTTTCTAATAGCGTTGAAAGAATTGAAAAAGTTCGATTTTGGGCGACTCAATCAAGAGATATAGCTAAACATTATCAGCATAGTGAAATTGGTTATAATTATCGAATGAGCAATGTGCTGGCAGGAATTGGGAGGGGCCAACTAAAAATTTTAGAAGACAGAGTCTCAAAAAAAAGATATATACAGGATTATTATAAAAATCAGTTGACTGAATATTCCTCCATATCTTTTATGCCAAGTAATTCTTGGAATAAACCTAATTTTTGGCTAAGTGTAATTTTATCAAAAGAAGTTTCTCCAGATAGAATTATGGAAATGTTAGAAAAGGAAAATATTGAAGCAAGACCTGTATGGAAGCCAATGCATATGCAACCAGTATTTAAAGAATTTGATTACTTTGGTTCAAATGTAGCCCAGATTTTATTTGAAAAAGGCATATGCCTTCCGTCTGATACCAAAATGACAACAAGCGATTTAGAAAGAGTGGTAGAAATCATAAGGAAGTGTTTGGATTGATTTACAAATTGGTAATAAAACGTCTTTTTGATATTGTGATATCCTTTTTAGGGTTAATATGCATTTCTCCTTTGCTTTTAGTCGTATCTCTTTTTATAAAATTCGAATCCCGTGGTTCAGTATTATTTTATCAAACTAGACTTGGGAAAAATGGGAAAGAATTCAGGATAATTAAATTTCGTACGATGTGTATGAATGCAGAATATATCGGAGATGGGCTCAAAATTAAATCTGATTCAGATAGTCGGATTACTAAAGTAGGTAATTTTTTAAGAAAGACCAGTTTAGATGAATTACCACAACTTTTTAATATTTTAAAAGGTGATATGTCTTTAGTTGGACCACGACCACCTGTACATTATTTTCCTTATGAAGGATATGGAAGTTATCCAGAGTGGGCTAAAAAAAGATTTATTATTCGTCCAGGTATAACAGGACTTGCTCAGTGTACTGTGAGAAATTCCGTTACTTGGGATGAAAGAATAGTTTTAGATATACAGTATATAGATAACCTATCCTTTATAATGGATTTAAAAATAATATATTGGACAATATTACGGGTTCTTAAATCTGAAAATATTTACTTGGAAAAGGAAAAAAAAGATGAGTGATAAAGTTAGTATTAGACCTTTTGAATTGAATGATGTAGAAAAATTATATCAGTGGAAAAACGATAAAGAAATTTTTAAATATTTAGGTGGTGGATATAGACCTCAATCTAGATACGATTTAGAAAAACATATGGAGGCGTTGATTCTGCATACTATGGAGAATCAACGTTTTATGATTGAGGTAGAGCAAGAAAATGATTTAGTATCAGTTGGAGTTATCGGTCTATATAACATGAATTTTGTTCATAGAACTTGTGAAATTGGAATCTATATAGGAGAAAAAATTTTCCAAGGGAAAGGAATAGCCAGTAGAGCACTTAAAGATATTGAAAATTATGCCAAAAATTATCTTAATTTGAGGAAAATCAATTTGGATGTAGTTAAAGCGAATGAAGTTGCAGTTCAATTTTGGGAAAAAAATGGCTACAAACTTGTGGGTACAAAGATGAAACATAGATTAATAGATAACAATTATTTTGATTTAGAAATTCGAGAAAAGTTTTTGTGAAAAAACAAAATTAAAATTATTAGTAATTCACGTAAGATGTACAAGTATCTGAGTGACGATGAATGTACGAATTGAACAAAAATAGAACGAGTAAGAAAGTGGCTGGAAATGAATATACTAATTCTAAGTTGTGGAACAAGAAATAAATTAGTGCGTTATTTTAAAGAGGGATTTTCAGGAGTTGGTAAGATAATTGCTACAGATTCCAGTGAATTGGCGCCGGCATTATATGAAGCGGATAGTCACTATGTTGTACCAAAAATAACAGAAGGAAATTATATTAAAGAAATTCTATCTATTTGTAAAAAAGAATCAATAAGTCTTATCCTAACACTTATTGATCCTGAGATTAGTTTGATTTCAGAAAATAAACAGTTATTTGAAGCAATAGGGTGCAAAATTTTAATCTCTCCGAAAGAAGTTGTAGACAGATGTCTTGATAAACTGGCGATGTTCAACCATCTTGATAGTTTGGGTATAAGAACGCCAAGAACGTATGATTCATTTCAATCTGTTTCTAATGATCTGAAAAAAAATAAAGTGACTTTTCCACTGTTTGTCAAACCTAGGATGGGAAGTGCCAGTTTAGGTATATCCATTATTGAATCAGAAAAAGTGCTTGCTGATGTATTTACAGATAATAAAGAATTGACGATTGTACAGGAATTTATGGATGGAAATGAATATGGTGTAGATGCCTATATTGATCTTCTTTCAGGAGAACTGATTTCTCTTTTCATAAAGAAAAAAATTAAAATGCGTGCTGGTGAAACAGACAAGTCAGTTTCCATACGAAATGTTGAGTTGGAAAATTTTATAATCGATTTTATAGAAAAGAGCGATTATAAAGGTGTAATAGATATCGATGTATTCGAAAAAGATGGTTTTTATTATATTTCAGAAGTAAACCCTAGATTTGGTGGAGGTTACCCCCATGCCTATGAATGTGGTGTGAATTTTATTGAATACATAAAAATAAATCTTCAAGGGAACGTAAATACTGCAGAATTAGGAAACTATGAAGAGAATATATTTATGATGAAGTACAATGATGTAATAATAAAGAGGTTAGATAAATGAATATTCTATTTTTGACCTTGTCGAATATAAATTCTTTTGAGGATCAAGGGCTATATGTAGACCTTTTAAATAGTCTGCGAGAAAAAGGAAATAATATTTATGTTGTTTCGCCAATAGAGAAACGGAATAATGAAGCGGACAGGCTTATTACAGATGAAGATTCATATATCTTGAAACTTAAAGTTGGTAATATTACTAAAACTAATATGATTGAAAAAGGTATAAGTACGTTGTTGATTGAAAAACAATATATCAAAGGAGTAAAAAAATATTTTGCAGATGTTACCTTTGATTTAATTTTATATTCTACACCGCCTATTACGTTGGAAAAAGTAATTAGATACATTAAAAAAAGGGACAAGGCTAAAACGTATTTACTATTAAAAGATATTTTTCCTCAGAATGCTGTAGATTTGAAAATATTAGAACCTACAGGGTTAAAATCAATCATCTTAAGATACTTTTTCAGAAAAGAAAAACGGCTATATGAAATTTCAGATTATATTGGATGCATGACCAAAAATAATGTGAATTTCATTTTATCCAATAATGAGATTGATCCCCAAAAAGTAGAAATATGTGCAAATTCAATTTCTCCTTTTGAAATTCGTTCAGAGGAAAACAAAAAATCAGAAATTCGAAAAAAATATGGGATACCTGAAAACAGCGTAGTATTTATCTATGGAGGAAACCTAGGTAAACCTCAGGGAATAGAATATTTACTCTCTAATATAGCTGAATGCAATTTTAAAGAAGCATTTTTTGTTATTGTCGGATCAGGAACCGAGTACAATAATTTGAAAATCGGTATTGATGAGTTGGGATTAAGCAATACGTTGTTAATCAGTTCCCTACCTAAAGAAGAATATAATCAGTTAGTCTCAACGGTAGATGTCGGTATGATTTTTTTGAATCCAGATTTTACTATTCCAAATTTCCCTTCGCGTTTTCTTACATACCTTCAAGCTTCGTTGCCTGTTATAGCAGCGACTGATGACAATTGTGACCTTCAGTACCTATTGGAGGAGAATCAGTTGGGATTTTGGAGTAACACACGGGATTCTGAAAAGTTTAAAATAAATATAGAAAAATTGCTTGATCCTAAAGTTAGAAAAGAAAATTCATCATATTCTTACAGCTTTCTAAAAGAGAATTATGATGTAAGAATAGCATCAGAAATTATACTAAATCACTTTAATATGGAATAGAGAGGAAAAAATGAATGTTTAAGGATAAGGTTCTTTTAATCACTGGTGGGACAGGATCGTTTGGAAATGCAGTAATGGATCGATTTCTATATACAGACGTTAAAGAAATTCGTATATTTTCCCGTGATGAAAAAAAGCAAGATGATATGAGAAAAAAGTATGCCAACGATAAATTGAAGTTTTATATTGGAGACGTAAGGGACTACAATAGTGTGCAAAATGCAATGCATGGCGTGGATTACATTTTTCATGCAGCAGCATTAAAACAGGTTCCTTCCTGTGAATTTTTCCCAATGGAGGCTGTAAAAACAAATGTTATTGGGACTGAAAATGTACTGAATGCTGCGATACAAGAAAAGGTAAAAAAAGTAATTTGTTTATCAACTGATAAAGCAGCGTATCCAATCAATGCAATGGGGATTTCAAAAGCAATGATGGAAAAAGTTTTTGTTGCAAAAGCTAAAGCTGCTGAAGATACAGACACTGTTATTTGTGGAACACGCTATGGAAATGTGATGGCTTCTCGTGGTTCTGTTATTCCACTATTTATCGATCAAATCAAAAATGGTCAGGAGCTAACAATCACTGATCCGGAAATGACTCGTTTCTTGATGAGCTTGGAAGAAGCTGTAGAGCTTGTAGTATTTGCTTTCCAGAACGCTGTAGCAGGAGATATCATGGTCCAAAAATCACCAGCTTCAACAGTGGGGGATTTAGCTCAAGCAGTGAAAGAGTTATTTGCAGTAGAGACTCAGATAAAGATTATTGGCACCCGCCACGGAGAAAAACGCTACGAAACATTGCTGACAAAAGAAGAGTATTTAGTTTCAGAGGATATGAGTGACTTCTATCGCGTACCTGCGGATACTAGAGATTTGAATTACGACAAGTATTTTGTTGAAGGAAATCAAGAGCTTACAAATGAGGAAGAGTATAATTCTGATAATACGCAGAGATTAACCGTGGAACAAATCAAAGAGAAATTACTTGAATTGACTTATGTGCAAGAAGAGTTGAAAGCGTGGAATAGTTGATGAACATTCTTGTAACGGGAGCGAATGGGTTTCTAGGAAAAAATTTGATTGCGGAGCTTAGGAATCAGGAGTTTAATCAGATTCTGACATTTGATGTGGAGACACCGAAAGAGCTTCTTGAAGACTATTGTAAACAAGCGGATTTTGTCTTTCATTTAGCTGGAGTCAATCGTCCAGAAAAAACAGAAGAATTTATGGAAGGGAACTTTGGATTTACTTCGGAGTTGTTGGCACTATTAAAAAAGCATAGCAATCGTTGTCCTGTGATGATTTCTTCTTCCATACAGGCTGCTCTGGATAATCCTTATGGAAAGAGCAAACAGGCAGGAGAAGAACTGTTAGAAGCGTATGGAAAAGAAAATGGTGCTGACGTTTTCATTTATCGTTTTTCCAATTTGTATGGGAAATGGTCACGACCGAACTACAATACCGTTGTAGCGACTTTCTGTCACAAAATTGCTCGGAACGAAGAAGTTACAGTAAATGATCCGCAAGCTGAAATGGAGCTTTGCTATATTGATGATGTCGTGAAAGAGCTGATTCGCTGTCTTAAAGGAAGTCCAACAAGAGACGGACGATATTGTATAGTTCCTGAGATAGATTGGACAACTGTTGGTGAGCTGAAGCAGCTGATTGAGGGATTCAAAAATAGTCGAAAGACATTAGCTGTTCCAAAGCTTGATAGAAGATTAGAAAAAAATCTTTATAGTACGTATTTAAGCTTCTTGTCGGAAGATGATTTTTCGTATGATTTAACGATGAATATAGATAACCGTGGCTCATTTACTGAATTTCTTAAAACGAGCGACAGAGGGCAAGTGTCTGTGAATATTTCTAAGCCTGGTATTGTTAAAGGAAACCACTGGCATCATACAAAAAATGAAAAGTTCTTAGTTGTGAGTGGCAAAGGGGTCATTAGATTTAGAAAAATTGATACAGATGATGTGATTGAATATTTTGTCTCAGCGGAAAAACTGGAAGTCGTGGATATTCCTGTAGGCTATACACATAACATTGAGAATCTTGGGGAAACGGATATGGTTACTGTCATGTGGGTTAATGAAATCTTTGATCCAAATCATCCGGATACCTATTTTGTGGAGGTTTAATTGTGAAGAAATTGAAAGTAATGACTGTAGTAGGAACCAGACCTGAAATTATCAGACTTTCAGCAGTTATCAAGAAGTTGAACGCTTCTGAAGCGATTGAGCATATTTTGGTCCATACGGGGCAAAATTATGATTACGAGTTGAATGAAGTATTTTTTGAAGATTTCAATTTAAAGAAACCCGATTATTTTTTAAATGCAGCGACAGGTACAGCGGTTGAAACTGTAGGAAATATCTTTATCAAAATCGATCCTGTATTAGATGAAGTTCAACCGGATGCTTTTCTGGTTTTAGGCGATACAAACAGCTGTTTAGCTGCTATTGCTGCTAAAAGAAGACATATTCCAATTTTTCATATGGAAGCAGGTAATCGTTGTTTTGACCAAAGAGTACCAGAAGAAACAAATAGAAAAATCGTAGATCATACGGCTGACATCAATTTAACTTATAGTGATATAGCACGTGAGTATTTATTAAGAGAAGGACTGCCTGCAGATCGGATCATTAAGACCGGAAGTCCCATGTATGAAGTATTGAATTCTCGAAAAGATGAAATCGAGCAGTCAACGATATTGGAGCAGTTATCCCTGAAAAAAGGACAATATTTTGTTGTTTCCGCTCATAGAGAAGAAAATATCAGTTCAGAAGAGAACTTCATGGATTTGGTAAATAGCCTAAACAGTATTGCTGAGGTCTATGGATTGCCGATTATCATCAGTACTCATCCACGTACGATGAACATGATCGAGAAATTGGGCATCAAGTTCCATGAAATGATTCAAACAATGAAACCGATGGGCTTTATTGATTATAATAAATTACAGATAAATGCAAAGACAGTATTAAGTGATAGTGGAACAATCAGTGAAGAATCTTCTATTTTGAAATTTAGGGCATTGAACATACGTCAAGCGCATGAACGTCCAGAGGCAATGGAAGAGGCTAGCGTGATGATGGTAGGTCTTAAAAAGGATCGTATTATGGAAGGATTAGCTGTTTTAGAAACTCAGGAAGAAGATACATTGAGATATGTTTCTGACTACTCAATGCCAAATGTTTCTGAAAAAGTATTGAGAATTATTCTATCTTATACGGATTATGTAAATCGAGTGGTGTGGAGAAAATGAACTCACCAGAAACAAATATTCTAGTTATCAGTAATAATGCTTTCAGTGAAACAGGTAATAATGGGAAAACATTAGCAGCCGTATTTTCAGGGCTAAAGAACGTGAATGTTGCGCAGCTCTACTTTAAGAATGAACAGCCGAGTTCAAATGTTACTGAACTTTATTTTAGGGTGACAGATAAGGATATGTTGAATAGTTTTTTTTCTTTAAAAAAGAGAGCTGGAGATATCGTTAATACAGCAGCAGTTCGTAATAATGAAGTAGCTGCAGATAGTAATGACGTATCTGCTTCAATTTCCAGAAATCAATTAACCAGAATTTTTAGAGAGATTATTTGGAAGAAAAAAAGTTGGAAAAATGATAAATTATTTTCTTGGATTGATTCGTTCAATCCAAATATAATTTTCTTTTGTGCAGGAGATTCTGAATTTGCTTATGATATAGTAAAGGTAGTTCAAGAAAGATACAAAACCAGACTTTGTACGTATATCACAGATGATTATATTCTTCCAAGAGAAAATAAAAGTCTTCTATTTGAGTTACGAAGAAAAAGAATTAAGCGAGCGATGGGTAGAACTATCGAAAAAAGCGACCTTCTATTTGTTATTTCAGATAAAATGAACACAGTGTATGAAACTATATTTGGAAAGAAAAGTATTGTGCTAAAGAATATGTCAGAGTCATTATTAATTGAAGGCAATATGGAGCCTAAACAAACGAATAAAGAGTTTAGTTTTGTATATGCTGGTGGATTACATTTTAACAGAGATAAATCACTCATGGAACTCGCATCAGTATTGGACAAGTATAATACTGATGATAAAAACCAAAAGAAAGCCAAATTGCATCTATACACTAAGAACACTATAGATGAAAATGATTTCGCAAGATTGACTGGATTTGAATCTGTGGAATACCATGGATTTGTTTCCTCAGACGAGCTTAAGCTAGTGTTGAATCGTTGTGACGTTCCTGTACATGTTGAAGCATTTGATAAAGAAAGTGTTGAATCGACAAGGCTTTCTTTATCAACTAAAATACCGGAGTATATGTCTTTAAATAAGCCGATACTTGCAATTGGTCCGGCAGAACTTGCTTCAATAAGTTACTTAACTTCAATAGCCTGTTGTGTTACGGATATCGATGATTTAGAGAGTGAAGTTGGGTTATTGCTCAGTAATCAGGAAACTCGTGATAGATTTGCTAAAAAGTCTTTTTTGCAGTACAAAGAAGAGTATAATATAGAAAAGTTTGAGAAAAGAATGAGTGAGCTGTTTGGTTCACTATTATTGTAAAAAAAAACAGGGAGAAAAAAATGGACTGTTTGATTAGTGTAATAGTACCGATTTATAATGCTGAAACTACGTTAGAACGATGCATAGAGTCTATATTAGGACAATCTCATTCAAATCTTGAGGTTATATTAGTAAACGATGGTTCAAAAGATCGTTCGTTGGAAATCTGTAAAAAATATGAGCAGATGGATTCTAGAATTTTAGTAATTAACAAGAAAAATACAGGAGTTTCAGATAGTAGAAATCTAGGTATTGGGTCTGCTACAGGGGATTTTATCGGTTTTGTGGATAGCGATGATTTTATTCATAGCGAAATGTATAGTACCATGATTTCGAAAATTATAAAAGATAGTGCTCGAATTTGTACGTTGGCTAATTACACAATAAAGCCAAACAGCTTGTTTGAGGAGAAAAGTTCATTCTTTGATAAGAAAACAGCCCTAAAAAGTCTTTTTTTAATGCAATTTCCTACATCAGTATGGGCATATTTGTACGAAGCTAGTTTATTGAAGAATAATTTATTTAATAGAGACATACACTTCTTTGAAGATTTCGAAATAAACTATAGGATTATTAACTCTTGTGATAAAGTCTCCCTCTGCTATGAGCAACTATACTATTATGAAATCTCAGATGGCAGTATAAATAGAGCAAATCTGAATGAAAAAAGGATGAGTTGTCTAAAAATATATGACACTATCGATAAAGACATACAAAAAGAGTTTCCAAGCCTTATTTTTACTAGAAGTCATTTTATAGTTTCTATGATTTCTCCACTAGCTTCATATGGAGTAGATAATGGAGCATTAATTGTGAAACTAAAAGAAGAAGCTAGGAAAATTGTATTTTCTTCGGTAAACTCTTCTAATGTATCGATAAAGTATAAAATAGCAATAGTAGTAGCTGCTGTTAATCCAGCAATGTTTTTGACTCTTCGTTTCAAAAAAAGAAAGGGAAACTAACTGTATGTTTGGGAAAAATATAATTAGACTATTTTATATAATTTTCACATTTTATGCATTGTTTATTTTCTATATTACTAATCTCGCATTAACTCAAGTTTTACCAGCAATTCTCTTAATGTGGGGAATGTATGCATTTTTTTCATTAGGCAATCATTCAAAAGGGAAAGAGGTAATCAAAGAATATGGGATAGAGAATGAGTACATCACTGATAAAAAATTCAAGTTTCTATTTGTTGCAGTTAGTTCCCTCTTTTTTTCTTTTTTTGCTATAAGATTTTATACAGGACAAACACCTGTATCGGTAATCAGTAACTTAATGACTAACATATCTTTGTATTCTGAATATCAGGAGCATTTTAAAGTAAAT
This sequence comes from Enterococcus sp. 9E7_DIV0242, assembly GCF_002140975.2. Taxonomy (NCBI): domain Bacteria; kingdom Bacillati; phylum Bacillota; class Bacilli; order Lactobacillales; family Enterococcaceae; genus Enterococcus; species Candidatus Enterococcus clewellii. The sequence continues at coordinate 2,129,915 of NZ_CP147247.1, read as the reverse complement.
AACATAGGTGCTTTCAGTATTGCTAAATTGCCTTTCATAATAATGATGGCTGCTGTGAAATTCTCAACCTTTTTTTGTTATTTGGAGTTGCGGCTTTCAAAAAGTAAAACCAGCTTGTTTCAATGGATATGTATGATTCTAATTATATTATCTTATGCATACATTGGAATTGGAAGAGGCACTAATTTTGAAATGTTTGAATTAGTTGTATTGTTTATTTCAGTTATGTTTTTAAAGACGGATAGAAGAAATATATTTAGATACATTTTACTATTTGGATTTATTATAATTGCAATTTCAATATTCAGTAATGTAATTTCTTTACGTGGCTCTAATTTTAGTTTTGTTTTAACAAGAGACATCATTTATATACCTGATGATTTTTTTTCTAAATATTTCCCAATTGTAATTTTTGGAGCATTAAATATTTTTAGTTATTTTGGATTTGGCTTTTTTTATGTTTCAACATTTATTGAAAAAGTATGGTTGTCTTCTTTTTCGAATATCTTTTCTAATATATTTCCATTTATGAATATTTTTTTTGGAAAGGGAAATATAGATCAAGAGATGTCTCAGATGATTGATATTGGTGCAAGGTGGCATCCGGATTCTGTCCTGTTTATTTATAAGTATGGATTGCTGATGCTATTATTTGTATGCTTCCTGTTTGGAGTATTGACAAAGGTGATACAGAATGAAAAGAAGAAAACAACCTTTGATTATTTGACAATTTTTTTTATGATCCTTCAAATGTTGTCATTTCCGATAGGGAATTTTATTGTTGCTTCAAGTTCATCAGAAATAGCAACGTTTATTCTAGCTTTGTATTGGATCAATAAACTATTTTTGAAGAAAAAAATTATCTTAATGAAGAGAATTGATTAGAAAATAGAGGTTATTCTAATTTCATCGTCCAAATGAAACAACGGACTTAAAATTGAAAAAGGAGAATTTTATGAAAATCTGTATATCAACAATTACCGATTATAATAATTATGGGAATAGACTTCAAAATTATGCGTTGCAAAAAGCTTTAGAGTCTTTAGGTTTTGAAGTAGAATCGTTAAAAAATTTTTCTTTAGTTGATAATCGTAATTTTATACGCAAGACTATGGATCTATTGCAAAGCGGAAAAATGTTAGATAGAGTGCTGCCAAAAAGAAAGTTGAAATTACCTGAAGAAGTTGTTTCAATACGTAAGCAAAATTTTGCTGATTTTACAAATGATTTTATTAATGAAACTAGCTTTAAAGTTGATCAAACTACTACTAATTTTGATTTTGAGAAAAATTATGATTATTTTATTGTTGGGAGTGACCAGGTTTGGAATCCACAGTTTCAGCGCTTTTCAAAGCTAGATTTTGTTCCGTATGCTGAGAAAAAAAAGCGAATATCTTATGCAGCAAGTTTTGGTGTGAGTTCAATTTCTGATGTTGAAAAGGATATGTACATTCAAGGATTAAATGGAATGGAAGAGATATCTGTCAGAGAAGAGAACGGAGCTTCAATAGTGAAGTCATTAACTGGTAAAGAGGTTCCTGTCGTCCTAGATCCGACTTTCTTGTTAAAGAAGGAAGAATGGGGTGGGTTGATTGATGATTATGAATCTGATAAAAAATTTCTGCTGACTTACTTTTTAGGAAGACCTTCTGAAATAGAGAGGAAGTATATAAATGACTATGCTGAAGTAAATAATTTGTCGGTTAAGCACTTAAATAATTCTGGTGATTTAGACACGTGGACAAGTGGACCAAAGGAATTTATTCAACTTTTTTCTCAAGCAACCACGATATTTACAGATTCATTTCATGCGTGTGCATTTTCACTGATTTTTGAGAAACCATTTATTGTTTTCGACAGACATGATCACTTGAATTCAATGAATTCACGCATTGATACCTTATTAAAAACCTTCAATCTCAACGACCGAAAATTTGATGCAAATAATCTAGAATTTGACATAATTAAGGATTATGATAATATGAGGCTTATTTTAGAACATGAACGAGAGAAATCTTTCTCATTTTTAAAAAAAGCTTTGAATATAAATTGAAATTTATAGTTAGGAATTGATTCTATGACTCAAAGAAAAATTGGGATAATGCTATCGTACAGTAATTTAATAGCAAAAAATTTAGTCATGTTTTTGTATACGCCGTTATTACTTCGGCTTTTAGGTCAGTCTGAGTACGGCATTTATCAGATGGTAAACTCTGTGATGACATCTTTATCACTATTCAGTCTGGGATTCGGGAGTTCTTATATACGCTTTTTTACTAGAAGTAAATTAAAAGGTGATAAAGATCAAGTTGAAAAAGTTAATGGAATGTATCTTTTGGTTTTTCTTTTTATGGGATTTTTGGCTGTACTTGGTGGAGTTATTTTGATTTTAAATGTTAATAATTTATACGGAAAAACGTTAACCTCTACTGAACTAAATACTGCCAAATACTTAATGATTCTAATGGTCATTAATATTGGATTAACGTTCCCTAATTCTGTTTTTGATTGTAATATAATGGCGTCCGAGCAATTCAAATTTCAATATTCTAGACAGTTGTTTCAAACAATAGTTGCACCTGTGCTAACAATACCGTTGTTACTCTTTGGTTTCAAGTCGTTGGCAATAGTTTTTATTCAGACTGCCTTAACGTTATTATTCCTCTTTTTAAATGCCAGATTTGCCATTTCAAAATTGGGGATGAAGTTCCAATTTAAAAATTTAGATTTTTCTTTATTAAAGGAAGTAAGTATTTTTTCTTTTTACATATTTTTAAATCAAATAGTAGATCAAGTTAATTGGAATGTTCCAAATTTCCTTTTGGGGATTTTTGCAGGTGCTAAATCAGTTGCAATTTTTGCAGTAGCAAATCAGATTAAGATGATTTTCATGTCGATGTCTACTTCATTCTCAAGTGTTTTTATACCCCAGATAAATAGAATAGCTAGTGAAGAGAGTGTTGATAATAACAAACAGCTGACTACTGTAATGACAAAAGTAGGTCGATTTCAAGCCATAATTCTACTATACATTCTTGGTGGATTCATTTTATTAGGTAAATTTTTTATAGAGGTATGGGCTGGGAAAGGATACGCTGAAGCTTACTATATTTCTTTACTAATTATTCTTCCTTTGTTTGTACCTCTTATTCAAAATGTTGGCATTGATATTCAAAGAGCTAAGAATATGCATCGGTTTAGGTCGATTCTTTATACTGCATTTGCAGTGTTAAATGTTATCATTACAATTACTACGATAAATCTATGGGGCACAGTAGGGGCCACATTTGGTACACTCACTACAATGATCCTTTGTAATGGTCTAATCATGAATTGGTACTATCAAAAGAAAGTACGTTTGAATATGGTCTTCTTTTGGAAATCAATTCTCCCATTGTTTCTCCCATTTTTATTTTCAACGGTACTAATGAGCATTCTAAAAATATTTATTTCTGTAAACTCACTACTTAATTTTTGTATTTACGGTATTGTATACTCATTACTATTTTTTTCTATCTATTATTTTTTCAGTATGAATAATACTGAAAAGGATTTGGTACAAGCCACACTAGAGCGGATGAAAGGCAGAAAATAGTTTGGCTAATAAATATGTTTAAGAATTCAAGAAGCTAAATCCATGAGTTCTTAAACAGCTAGAAGTAATAAACTGGAAAACAATTTGAATAAGGAGATTAAGATGAATCCAAAAAAGATATTATTAAGAGTTTTAAATAGGAAACAACTTGATTATATAAGAGAAAAGCAGATGAACCGTCAGTTGAGCAAATATTATAGAGCAGATAAAAAACGATTTAAGGAACATTTCTCTTCTCTAAAAATTGATAAATTATCAAAAGAGAAATTGGATGCCAGAGTTATTTTTTTTACTCATTCGTTAGAAAAGGGTTTGAGCCATCAAAATTTTAGAAAAGGATTTGGAATTACTGCACTAACGGAACTTTCTAAAGTGCTATTCATTTATAAAGAAAAGGGCTTGGATTTAAGTAGTCCCATTATAGTGAATGCTTTTTCCACATTGAATGAGTATAAAACTGTGCATACTAAAATGGAGTATCCACTAGACTACTTTAATGAGCTATTTGTGGATTTTGTAGATGAAATTAATGAATGCAAATCGAAAATTGGTGGCACTAAAATCATTAATTTAGAAGAAAAAGAGATGAACGAGCGAAAGAATTTTGCAGATCTTTCATTTGGAAGGTTTACAATAAGAAATTTTTCAGATAAAAACGATATCGATGTAGCTGATTTAGATGAGGCTGTTTCAATTGCTATGAAAACTCCTTCTGTATGTAATCGACAACCGAGTAGGATTTACCTTGTTAAAAATAGAGATCTTATTAAAAAAGTTTTAGATATTCAAGGTGGTTTTAAAGGATATGAATTGCCCCCATATCTATTCTTAATCACCGCATCTTTGAATTCATTTATTAGTCCTAACGAGAGAAATGAGGGGTATATAGATGGTGGCTTGTTTTCTATGTCATTACTCTATGCTTTAGAATATAAAAAGATTGCTGCTTGTGCGCTCAACGCTATGTTTTCGGAAAAACAAGAAGCTACTATTAGAGGGCTGTTAGGCGTGAAAGAAAGTGAAATTTTTATCATGTTCATAGCGGCAGGAAATTTCCTTGAAGAAAATCTTGTAGCCAAGTCCTATAGAATAGGTAGCAAACAGATTACTCAAGTAATTGAATGAAGTAAACAAACATATCAAAAAAGTTTATTAACCAATATGAAAATTATTATTTGATTTAATCACATTTTTATAGTTATAGTAAAGATGATTGATTTAGTAACACTCCATCAGTTTATTTAAGTTAAAAGTGTTATGTGATTTTTCTCTAATAAAAAATAGTAAATATCACTGTTGATTTTCATATTAGTGACCAAATATTCAGTTGTGAGCTCATAAATTAGTTTAGGGACTTACTTTATTTTACAATTGTGTTAAGAAATGATGCCAATTTTTCAAATTTATTGCTACTGTAGTAGAATTGTGAGAAAATAGTTAGGTATAACGATTCTTGCGTAAATGAGGAAGTGTCTTATGAACCTATGGAAAAAGCTGGTACTCTCTTTTCTTGGACTGGTCTTTGTGCTGGTTGCCGGAATATGTGCCTATGGACTTAGAATATACTCTGATGCCAGTGATACAATAACCGATGTATATGAATCAATTGAACGGGTTTCTTCTAAAAGAGAAACAGCTGTAAATATTGATGCCCAAGAACCATTTTCTGTTTTATTGATGGGAATTGATAATGGTGATTTGGGTAGAGATGAAGAAGATGGTGGACGCTCTGATACTGTAATGGTTGTAACTATTAATCCAAAAGAAAATAAATCGACGATGCTTAGTCTAAGTCGAGATACATTGACCGAGCTTGTCGGTAATGACACTGAGGATAAGTTAAACCATGCATATGCATACGGCGGAGCCAAAATGACTATTGATACAGTAGATAACTTGTTGGATATTCCAATAGATAATTATGTTTCTATTAACATGAGAGGCCTGAAGGACTTGATCGATGCTGTTGGTGGTATTGATGTGGATAATCCATATGAGACCGAGCTTGATGGTATTGAGTTGAAAAAAGGTCCTATGACGCTGACAGGTGAAACCGGCTTGGCTTATGCCCGTTACCGTTACGATGATCCAGAAGGGGATATCGGTCGGCAAAAGCGCCAAAGAGAAGTTGTAGAAAAAATTGTTCGTAAAGTATTAAGTCTTAATGGTGTTACACAGTACAAGAGCATTCTTAATGCTGTGAAGGATAACGTAAAGACAGATTTGACTTGGGACGATATGATTGATATTCAAAAAAAATACTCTTCTGCGTTTCAAAATATTGAATCATTGCAACTGGAAACCTCTGACGCAATGATCAGTGGAACATCTTATCAAATTCTAAATGCAGAAAATTTATTTGATGTTCAGACGAAATTGCGGGCGCAGTTAGGTTTAGAAAAAAATGATGCGATGTTAGCTGAGATTACCAATCGTTTAGCTCCTTATGCTTCTTATACGGGGGAAAGCTCGACTTACTCAGGAGATAGCACGTATTATGACCCTAACGCATACACCAATACAGAAAGCTATGATCAAACATATAATGAACCGACGTATGTTGATCCGGCACCAGTGAGTAACTATGGGAATGATGCTGGTGTTGTAACTGATGAACCTGAAGCTGGCGGCTCTGTAACCGACGGCTTACAAGATGCATCCTAACAATTGAATTATCAAGAACAGAAGCTATTGAAAAATGGTTTCTGTTTTTTTGCTTAAAAGGAAATGGTGAAGAGAATAGCGGGATATAACCCGCAACTAACCATGAAGTACCTAGATAAACCTAGGTTGGAAAAATTTCTGTTTATTTTATATTCTTTTAGGTAGAAATGAAAAAAGAAAAGTGGTACAATTGGACTATACCAAAACTCGCGGAATACAAAGGAGAAAAAACAGATGAAAATCATTCGTGTAGCAAATGCAGAAGAAGGCGGAAAGAAAGCTTTTGAACTAATCAAAGAAGGTATGGCAGCAGGCGCTAAAGTTTTAGGGCTTGCAACAGGAAGTACGCCGGAAACATTATACAAAGAAATGGTAGAAAGTGATTTGGATTTTTCTAACATGGTATCGATCAATCTTGATGAATATGTTGGTTTAGGTGGAAACGATGAACAGAGCTACCGTCATTTTATGAATGAGAAGCTATTCAATAAGAAACCATTTAAAGACACATACGTGCCTAATGGAAAAGCAGAAGATTTGACTGCTGAATGCAAACGTTATGAAGAAATTATCGATAGCCATACAGTAGACATTCAAATTTTGGGCATCGGCCAAAATGGACATATTGGTTTTAATGAACCAGGAACACCATTAGATAGTTTGACACATGTCGTTGAGCTGACAGAATCAACCATCAATGCTAACAAGCGCTACTTTGAAAAAGTAGAGGATGTACCAACAACAGCTGTTTCGATGGGGATCGGTTCTATTCTAAAAGGAAAGAAAATGATCTTGATGGCTTACGGAGAAGCAAAAGCTGATGCAGTCAAAGGAATGGTTGATGGACCTGTCACGATCGATATGCCTGCAAGTGCATTACAGAACCATGATGATGTTATTGTTATCATCGACGAAGCAGCAGCTTCAAAATTATAATATACAAATAATCCGAAAATAAAGAACAAGAAACTGTATATCGTTTCTTGTTTTTTTATTTTCGAATTTATATATTTTGGATTGTTTTTAAAGCGCATATAATGTTTGGTAAACTCTTTTTTTAAGGGTTTTTTTATATCGAAAGCAAAAGTTTTATTATCATGGAACCTATTAACGCTTTATATTATTTGTTATATAATGGTTGTATATTAGGAAAAAGGAGTGGAAATATGAAAAAGAAAAGAAAAGGTTTGTATGTTGGATTATTAAGTGTTGCTGTTCTTTCGACAGCGTTTCTTTGTCCAAAAGAAGTGAAGGCTGCCCCTTCTGTAGCGGAAGAACAAGTATTACAGCAACCAAATGGAACAGAAATCAAAGGAACACAATACGGAGACGAGTTCTTCAATTATGTGGCTGGAGAAGATGGCAGTGTCTATGAGAGAAAAGATGATAATTATTGGTATTACAAAGTTGAGGACACTAATGCTAGAAGTGTAGGAGCAAAAGTTGGTATTGATCCAAAACCAGCAAACGTTGTTCAAAAGGGTGAGTTGTTGAAAGAAGATACTGGTGAGGTAAGGCGTCAGACTTTTAATCGACAGCTGAAAAATCAACAAACTAGTAAATGGAATCAACAACAAAATCTACTAGTAGTAAGAGTCGAGTTTTCTGATGTAAAACTTTCTAGTTCGGAAGAAGAATGGCAGAAAAAAATTTTTTCAGAAGAAGGAAGTACATTGAAGAGTTTCTATACAGAACAGACCAATGGCCGAATTGACATACAACCTGTTAAAGATACAGACACTGTAAAGAATGGAATTCTAACTGTTAGCTTGGAACAAGAACACCCAGATACACGCGAAGGGTTTGGTTTTAATACAGGAGTATTTACTGGTGAAGTTCTAAAAAAAATCAAAGATCAGATTGATTTCTCAATGTATGATACAGATAATGATAAAATTATCGATTCAAACGAGCTCCATGTTATGTTTATTGTTGCTGGATATGAACGGAGTGATGGAGACTATGGAAAAGGGGTATGGGCGCATAAAGGATGGGTTAATCGAGATATATCAATTGACGGTTTAAAAGTACAAGAATTTACCATATTTGGCGAAAAAATGGGATTTCGGGGTAAGACGTCCACCATTGGTGTTATTTGCCATGAGTTTGGCCATGATTTAGGGCTACCGGATTTATATAATTTAGACAGCACTAATGGCTCAGGGATAGGAATAACTAGTGTGATGAGCTATGGGTGTTCTGGAGCTATCAGTAAGCATAATGGATTATATTGGGAAGTAGAGGAGTCTGGTACTACTCCTGTAGGACTGGACGCGTATTCTAAGATTCAATTGGGTGCATCTTTTGAAGAATTAGATGCAAATAAGGTTTATGAAAAACAGTTGAAGGCTCTTTCTAAAGACACAGAACCAACTATTTTTAAAATTCAAACTCAGAATCCGAATGAGTATTTTTTAATAGAAAATAGGCAAGTAACTGGTTTTGATAGGGGCTTAACTAGGTATGTAGAAAATATGCCTGGTGGAATTACTATTTATCTTGTAAATACTGATTATGATAATAATTATCATAATGACATGCAGTTAGTAACTTCTCTTGAAGCTGACGAAGGCTTGATTGGCTATTCTCGCTATAGAAACAATGAATTGTTTCATAGTAATCCATTCTTCTATAAAGGTGAAACAGAAAAAGGAAACCAACAGCAACCAAATCAGGTAACCAAGATTACTTCCCCATCAACTAAGTTAGCTGATGGTAGCTATTTTGATACAGAAATGACGGTACTGTCTGATAACTCAAATGAAATGACTGTTAGGATTGGCTTACCGATAGAACTTAAAGAAATCAATGTGGATTTTGCTGAGTTAACTCTTGAAATAGGAGAATCTAAGCAACTCCAAGCAACATTAGTACCGGAAAATGCAACAGACAAACAGTTAACTTGGTTAAGCTCTGATGAAGCAATTGCTTCTGTTGATGAAACAGGAAAGATTACAGCAAAGGATGGCGGAAAAACTAAAGTAACAGCAAAAAATCAAAGTGGTTCTGTATCTGCGACCTGTGAAGTTACTGTAAAGGAAAAAGCGATTGCTGTTGAAGATATCGTCATAAATAGAAATTTGAGTCTAATGGTTGGGGAAGAGAAGAAAGCGGATTTCAGCTTAGTTCCTGAAAACGCAAGTACAAAGTTTTTAGAATTTGAAATAGAAGATACATCCGTTGCTATTGTTGATGAGTCAGGCATTGTAACAGGTAAAAAGAACGGTCAAACAAAACTGACTATTTCGACAAAAGATCAGTTAAAGAAAAAAGAACTATGTGTATTAGTAGGTGATGACTATCCAAACGTAAAGGATAGTGCTGAAAAAATTGATAGTAATAAGGAATATGAAGGAATCGTGAATTACTATAACGACGAAGACTGGTTTGAAGTAGAGCGACCGGCGGATGGTTCGGATTTGATGATCAAAGTGGGCAGAAAAGGCTATAATAACTTGCCAACAGTTGTCAAAGAGTACCAAGATATGTCTGGTGTGTGGCGAGTGTTTCCTAACTATCAAACCGCGCCGTATGCCAGTGATGAAAACAATGATTTCTTTATCACCCTGTTGTCCTCTATCGAGTATCAAAAGATTCGTTTTAATGTGAAATATACTTCTAGTTTAGAACCAATGCAGGAGTATACAGTCACAGTCATGACATATGATCAGTCAAAAATAACCAAGCCAACAACTGGACAAACAGTTTATGAAGTAGCTGTGGGTGAAACGATTCAGCTGGACATCGAAAACACCAATGGATTTATGAAAAAGGTAGAAACTTCACAGGGGAGCAGTGGAAAGAATAGTTTGTTTGAATTTACTGAGGATTTTAAGGTAACGGGTATAAAACCAGGAAAATACTAATGGACCTTCTATGATCCAATTTTTCAAAAGGAACGAATAACTGTTACCGTGATTGTAACGGAGTAAAACCTAATCAAGTACAAATTTTTTATACAGAAATACCAGAAGCAAATTGAGTCAGTTGTTTCTGGTATTTTTTTATTCATTCTTTGTTTTTTTATCGACAATGAACTTACATATATATTTGAAATTTTAATAATATAAAAAGCGCTATTTTAAATCTTATTCAGGTTTCATTTGATCTGAAATATTTATCTTTTCGATAAAATAAATGTAATTTTATAAAAAGGAGTGGGAATATTATGAAAAAGAGTAAAATACAAACATCCTCTTAACTTAAGTATGATGGCTGATTTTATGAGAAATCGACTGTTATACTACTTTGTTGTAACTAAAATAGAAGAGGAATGAATGTATAAGATGAAACAGCGATGTACATGGCAAGCGGTGTTGTTCAAGGGAAGTTCCTTATGGGACAAAAAGTAGAAGTAGCATTCATGAACGAGCAATATGAAAATAATAAACAGGCTGTATTTGGCTGGGATCAACGAACGGCGACATCCGGTGTTTCATGGAATACCTCAAAAGCGTATTATCAAGAAGGGGAATATATCTATATCAATGTTTATACAATCAATATTACCGATGGCAATGCACAATTCCATTTCTCTTTGAAGAAGGATGTGACAAACCCACAGCCGATCTACACAAAAGCTGTAACAATCAGTAATAAGCAAAATATTACATTGAAACCAGCGGATGCAAAGACTTTTACGTATGCGGTAGATACCTATTGCACCAAGAAAATAGAATTGATCTCCGATGATCCAACTGTAGCAGAAGTAGTTGCAGATGGAGCGAAGCAGTTCAAAATTATTGCAAAAGGACCAGGGAAAACAACCATTCGAGTGAAGGATGTCAGTGGCAGTAACTTGGAAGATTCGTTAGAAGTGACTGTTAATCCGTAGATAGAATTGAAAAATCGAGATAGCAAGCTTGAAAAATAGTAGTAAGATGCAAATAGAAAACGTAAAGAGCAGATGCTTTTTACGTTTTTTTATTGACCGCCTCTTTTGAATAAGTGCTATAATAAAGATAAGTCTTAGAAACACGAACAAAGGGGATGAAGAGTTGTGACAGAATTGATGTTAACCATTCCTGAGATTGTTCTGCGCTTGTCTCTTTCGATGATTATTGGTGGGACGATTGGTTTTGAACGACAATATAAAAATCGTCCGGCAGGTATGCGCACGCATATCCTCGTTTGTATGGGGGCAACAGTGATTGCGCTGATACAAGATGAAATTGCTCTTTCTGCATTGAGGGATGCGATGGCGTATCCGGAAATATCTGGTGTGATTCGTTCAGATCAAGCAAGGTTGATTGCTCAGGTCGTGAGTGGCATAGGGTTTCTAGGAGCAGGAACGATCATCGTTACCAAGCGTTCAGTCACAGGACTGACAACTGCAGCATCTTTATGGGCGGTTGCAGGACTTGGTATTGCGATTGGTATGGGGTATTATGCTATTGCACTAACAAGTTTTGTTGGTGTGTTTATCGCTCTGACTCTAATCAAAAGAATTATTCATGTACCGACAATAAAGAAATTAGAGATCCGTTATGTCCACAAGCAAGAGACAAAAGAATTTATCAATCAGTATTTTGAACAGCATAAAATTGAGATCGAGGATGTCAATTTTGATGTGGATATCACTGGTAGCACTAGAATTTATACAAATATCTATACAATCGAGCTTCCAAGAGGAATGACCTATGCCGAAGTGATTGAAGAACTATCGATCCATGAAAATATCACTAAACTACGTTTAGTCAGTATATAAGGAGGAGTTATGAATTTAGCGAACTTTAGAGAATTAGGTGGAATCAGAACAAACGATGGGAAAATAGTGAAGCATAACCGATTACTTCGTTCAGGAGAAGTCTATCAGCTGAATGAAAAAAGTCTGGATGCACTTCACACCCATGAACTGGTAAAAATTATTGATTTACGTGGTGAAAAGGAAATCAATACGCGTCCAGATGATCAGTTGGCAAATGTTGCCTACGAATGGATCGATATCATGAAGGAAGTTCATCATGATGCCAGTCTGGAGGATTTGTTTGATGTCTCAGATATCGGGGCCGTTGACCGCCATATGATGGAGATTTATGAAAACTTGATTCTTAATACAGGGGCACAACAAGGATATAGACAATATTTTCATGAGTTGCTTTCTACTGAAAAAGGAAGTGTCCTATTCCATTGCTTTGCAGGAAAAGATCGGACAGGGATTGCGGCAGCATTAACATTAGAGCTGTTAGAAGTATCAAAAGAAGCCATCTATAAGGACTATCTGGAAACAAATGTGCAACGTCAAAAACCAAATGAGTTATTTTTGGCAGAGGCTGCAGCTAACGGTATGAGTTCGGAACAGCTAGCTGGAATCAAGGTTGCGATGGAAGTAAAGAAAGATTACTTGGATTATGCGTATCAATTAGTTGATCAAAACTTTGGTGGTATTGAAAAATACACACAGGATGTTTTGAAGCTTAGTAAAGGCGATATCCAATTATTACGTCACATGTACGCTGAATAAATGAATGCGAGGGACAGGGCGAGTTTAACTATTTCGCTTCTGTTCTTTTTTGTACAGGCAGATAAGTGAAAAGCAAGCAATTATTTAGTGAAGACTATAATTTTTTTGTAAGCTCTGCTGAAAAATTGAAGACAGACGTATTTAATAACAGAATATAATGATAAAATGAAGCTATGTATGTCCTGCTACATTTTTCACCAAAAGTATATACTGATTGTTGCAGTGGTGGGAAATAATAGGATTGGTTCGTTTATTTAGTAAAATTTATATATTATGGTTGAGAAGGGTTTGGTTAAATGGGTTCTTTGTTTAAGCAGTCCAAGTTGTTGTTTTGGACAGTAGAAATAGTTTTAACGATTATTGGTATCTTCTTTTTAATGCAGATGCCAAATATTTTCGCACCGGTCATTGGCATGGTTTCAGCGTTGTTTCTGCCTTTACTTGTTGCTGGCTTCTTTTATTACATGTTTGATCCCATCGTTCTTTTTTTGGAGAAGCATAAGATTCCTCGACTAGTTGGATTTTTTATTACGCTGATTGTTTTGGTCATTTTGATTGCTTTAGTTGTGATGAATGTGGTTCCGCAGTTGGTGAATCAATTTCTTGAGTTGAGCGAGTCAATTCCGATGTATGCAGAAGGGATCAATAACTGGTTAGTTGATTTAAGTCAACGTGAGGAGCTGCGAAGCTTTAATCTTCAGGAAGAATTAGCACAGGCAAACATAACCATCAGTAATATTTTGAATGTTGCGATCGTTGGCGTGACGAATAGCCTGTCAACGATTGTTGGAGCTTTGATGAAATTCTTTGTTTTGTTGTTCACAGTTCCCTTCATCCTTTTCTTTATGTTTAAAGACGGGCATAAATTTCTTGATGCTGTATCTAAATTTTTCCCGAAGAGTATCCGTAAAGAATTGCGTGAAACGGTAAAGGAAATGAATCAGACATTATCCGCGTATATCAGCAGTACAATTTTGGATGCGTTGATCATCGGTATCATGAGCTTTATCGCTTTATCCTTGTTGAATCAGCCTTATAGTATGCTTTTAGCTGTTTTCTGTGGTGTGACCAATATTATTCCATATGTAGGGCCATTTATCGGGGCAGTACCGGTTATTCTAGTCGGGATATTTGTTTCTCCGTTACAGGCGCTATATGGAGCAATTGCGATACTTGTCATTCAGCAATTAGATGGGAATCTGATTAAGCCACTGTTAATGGGTAAGTCGTTAAGTGTTCATCCGTTAACGATCATTTTAGTGCTGATTGCAGCAGGTAGTATTGGTGGAATTATCGGTATGCTGATCTGTATTCCGGTATATGCAGTGATTAAAACATTAGTATTGAATGTACGTAAAATTTATCTGTTGAGAAAAGAAAGTTCGATAGAGATAGAGAAATAGAAAAAGCTCAGTATTCGGAGGATTTTCTCCCATACTGAGCTTTTCGATTTCATTAATCCAGTCCAATTAAATAGTCGTCATCTTTCATCGCTTCCACTTGTCCAAGCAGATACCCATTCCCTACTTGAGAGAAGAAATCATGGTTGCTTGTTCCTGTAGATAATCCGTTCATAACGATTGGATTGACGTCATTAGCAGTATCTCCAAACATAGGATCCATGCCGAGATTCATCAATGCTTTATTCGCATTGTAGCGTAAGAAGGTTTTAACTTCCTCTGTCCAACCAAGTTCATCATACAATTCCTCTGTATAACGCTCTTCATTTTCGTACAGCTCATAGAGAAGGTCATACATCCATGCTTTCATCGCTTCTTGTTCCTCTTCAGACAGCTCGTTGAAGCCCAACTGGAACTTGTAGCCGATATAGGTACCATGCACAGATTCATCACGTATGATCAGCTTGATTATTTCAGCTACATTTGCCAGCTTGTTGTTCCCTAAATAATAAAGCGGCGTATAAAAGCCGGAATAGAAAAGAAAAGTTTCTAAGAAGACACTGGCTACTTTTTTCTCTAAGGGTGTTCCATTTTTATAAATTTCATTGATTCTTTCTGCTTTTTTCTGCAGGTAAACATTTGTATTTGTCCATTCAAAAATATCTTCGATTTCCTTTTTTGTATTCAGTGTACTGAAAATAGAAGAATAGCTTTTTGCATGAACAGATTCCATGAATTGAATATTGTTTAGCACGGCTTCTTCATGGGGGGTACGCACGTCTTTTCTTAGTTGATCCATTCCACTTTCGGATTGGACCGTATCAAGTAATGTTAGGCCACCAAACACATAACCGACAGTTTGCTTTTCCATGTCAGAGAGTGTACGCCAGTCATCCAAGTCATTGGACAAAGGAATACGCGTATCTAACCAGAATTGTTCTGTCAGTTTTTCCCAAGTTGATTTATCGATGATATCTTCGATCTCGTTCCAGTTGATCGCTTCATAATAAGTTGCCATTTTATTTCTTCCTTTCTCTTCAGAGGTCCTGTGAGCAGTCAAAAGCGGAGCAGCCTATTTTGAGGAGCCCACTTTTAACCTATGGGTTGCTACATTTAGGGAGTAGATTGTATATAGCGAGCAATCCCTAAACGTTAAATCACACAGCTTTCACATTGATTGCTTCCGATTTCTTCGGAATCCTCTGTAAAGGTCCGTACGTAGTATATTGATTTGATCCCCTTGTGGAAAGCGTAATGACGCAGGATATTCAGATCTCTAGTTGTCTGTTTTGTGCCCTCTTTCCATTCATAAAGGCCTTCCGGTATTTCTGAACGCATGAACAATGTCAGGCTCATTCCTTGGTCCACATGCTGTTGGGCAGTCGCGTAAACATCAATGACTTTACGCATATCCATATCATAGGCAGAGGTGTAGTAAGGAATCGTGTCATTTGCCAGATAAGCTGCAGGGTAGTAAATTTTCCCAATTTTCTTTTCTTGGCGTTCTTCAATCATTCGCGTGATAGGGTGGATGCTGGCACTTGTATCATTGATATAAGAGATAGAGCCATTTGGTGCAACTGCTAAACGATTTTGATGATATAAACCGTCAGTCATAATAGCATCACGCAGCTGTTTCCAGTCCTCTGCTGTTGGAATAAAGATATCGCCAAACAATTCTTTTACTTTATCAAATTGAGGCGTAAAGCTTCCATCTGTATATTTATCAAAGTAAGTTCCATCTGCATAAGCAGATTTTTCAAAGTTATGGAATGATTTTTTATATTCTCTAGCAATGTTATTGCTTTCTACTAAGGTCCAGTAGTTCAACAACATGAAATAGATATTTGTGAAATCCAAGGATTCTTCAGAACCATACATCATATGATTTTTCGCAAAGAAGGTATGCAGACCCATAGCACCTAAACCAATCGTATGACTGAGCTTATTGCCGTTTTGAATCGTAGGAACCACATCAATTTCAGAAGAATCTGTAACAAATGTCAATGCACGCGTCATGGCACGAACAGATTTACCAAAGTCAGGACTTTCCATCAAGTTAACAATATTTGTTGAACCTAGATTACAACTGATATCTGTTCCAAGTACCTCGTATTCCTGTTTTCCATTGATAACAGAAGGTGTTTGTACTTGCAAGATTTCTGAACATAGGTTACTCATGATGATTTTTCCGTCAATTGGGTTTTGCTTGTTTGCTGTATCTATATTGACGATATAAGGATAGCCTGATTCTTGCTGCAATTTAGAAATTTCATTTTCCAAGTCACGCGCTTTGATTTTCTTTTTACGGATATTTGGATTAGCAACTAGGTTGTCATATTCTTCTGTAATATCGATATAAGAGAAAGGTACACCATATTCTTTTTCCACGCTATATGGACTGAATAGGTACATATCTTCATTTTTACGTGCTAGCTCATAAAATTTATCTGGAACAAGAACGCCTAATGATAGAGTTTTCACACGAATTTTTTCATCCGCATTTTCCTTCTTTGTTGATAAAAACATTTCGATATCTGGATGGAAAACATTCAAGTAAACCACGCCGGCTCCTTGACGTTGCCCAAGCTGGTTTGAATAACTAAAGCTATCTTCAAAAAGCTTCATAACAGGAACCACACCACTAGCTGCCCCTTCGTAGCCTTTGATTGGTGCGCCACCTTCACGCAAATTAGAAAGTGTGATACCCACACCGCCTCCAATTCGTGAAAGCTGCAATGCAGAGTTGATCGAACGACCAATACTGTTCATGTCATCTGTTACTTGGATCAAGAAACAGGAAACCAATTCACCACGACGTTGTCTACCCGCATTCAAGAAAGAAGGTGTTGCCGGTTGGTAGCGTTGGTGGATCATTTCATCAGCAAGTGTCAATGCCAATTCTTCGTTTCCATCTGCAAAATACAGTGCATTGAATGCCACACGATCTTCATAGGTTTCAAGGTATTCTGTTCCGGCATTATTTTTCAATGCATATTGAGAATAGAATTTATAGGTAGCCATGAAAGACTTAAATTGGAAATTTTGTTCATCAAGAAATTGATAAAGACGTTCAATAAATGCAATAGAATATTTTTGGATAAATGGCTTTTCGATGTACTCATTTTCAGTTAAAAAATGTATTTTTTCTGTAGCCGTTGCAAATTTCTTTGTATTAGGCAAAACATTCTCATTAAAAAAAGCCTTCAAGGCTTCTTGGTCCTTGTTCAGTGGAATCTGTCCATTGACCGGACGATTGATTTCATTATTCAATTTGAAATAACTGACATCTTTAATTTCTTTCAGACTCAAATTCACTCACTACTTTCTTAAAGGATTCAACATCTTCGGATGTACCGCTGAATTCAAAGGAGAACACAAGGGGTACATGGTAATCTCTGGCAATATCTTTCGCTGTATAGACAAACAGATCAGCAAAATTTCGGTTGCCGCCGCCTGCTACACCACGGAGGTACTCTTTATTATTTTTATGATCCAGAAAATCATTTACGACTTCTGTGATTTCAATATCATAGGTAGGAACAATCAAGAGGAACGGCTCATTTATCTCAAAAAAAGGATTCGCAGGCTCAATCTCATAAGCTGGCAAATCCAATTTTTTTATAAAGCGTCTTGTTTGTCCGGTTACACTAAAATAGACAATTTTCATCATTAGTTCGCCAATTGTTTTAATTGGTCAGGACGGAATCCTACAACTGTTGCTGCATCAGAAGTAATGACAGGCACGCTTTGGAAGCCTTGCTCTTTCAACCAGTCGATCATTTCAGGCTGACTATCGATATTTACTTCCTCATAAGGAATGTGATTTTCATTTAAAAAGCGCTTCGCCATGTTGCATTGGATACAATTATTTTTAGAAAAGATTTTTACGTTCATTGTTTTTTCCCCCTCGTTTAATCTACATTCACTAGTATAAATCTCTTTAAAAAAAAGTCAACACTTAAGCACTACATATTGTGGTCGCTTTTTGATGTAGATACTATGTTTTGTGTTTTTTTAATTTTTATGAAAACCAATGGCTACAAGAGTTTATGCAGGAAAGCATAAGATTTTTCGTTTATAAATAGAGAAAATAAAATTTTTTTGCAGAATTTTCCTAAGGGAAGAACACAAGATATAGGGGCTATTTTTGATTGAGACACAATTTTTAGAAAGAATGCTCCGTTTTCCTGTTTTTCAACCGAAAGAGCATTGACAACCCTTTATTCTAGGAGTATTCTTATTGATAATGATTCTCATTTTCGTTGATGAAAAGGTTGAAACTTTTTCACAAAATAGAAGTGGGAAAATGGACTGGAAAATTGAAACAAATAAGTATCACTATATATAGAAGAAACTGAGGAGGGATTCACTTGGTTTCGCTCAAAAAGAAGGAGGCTACTCATGATTGCTTTGACAGGCGCAGAGTTAAACAAGGTGTACACGGTAAAAATGTTGGATGTTTCAGAAGACATGAAGCGGCACTTGAATGATTTAGGTTTACTGGTTGGCACAAAGATAGCATTGGTGAGTTATGCTAAAGGAAACGGAATTGTTGTTTTACATAGCAGCAGATTGGCATTGGATAGTGCTATATTGAAGCGAATCATGGTCAGTGAGGAAATGGAGTCGGAAGAAAGTTGGTTGTCTTTAGACCTCTTAGAGGTTGGAGAACGAGCAAAGGTGATCAGTGTGTATGGTAAAGGAGCTGTCCGTCGTCGCCTGATGGACATGGGATTGACAAGAAATGCAGAGCTCTTGATTCGTAAACGTGCACCATTAGGCGATCCGATTGAGATCAATCTTAGAGGCTATGAATTGACCTTGAGAAAAAATGAAGCCGAACTGGTTCTGGTAAAGAAAGAGGGGTAAGGTATGGGGTGTAAAGTAGCATTAGCAGGAAATCCCAATAGTGGGAAGACGACGGCGTTCAATGGCCTGACCGGAGCTAGCCAATATGTAGGGAATTGGCCGGGGGTCACTGTTGAGCGTAAAGAAGGAAAATGGAAAAAGGATAAAGCCGTTTTGATTCAAGATTTGCCTGGTATCTATTCGCTGTCTCCTTATACACCGGAAGAAGTGATTGCCCGTGATTATTTGCTGGAAGAACAGCCGGACGTACTCATGAATGTGATTGATGCGACAAATCTCGAGAGAAACCTCTATCTGACGACACAGCTGATTGAATCAGGAATTCCAACTGTTTTATGTTTGAATATGATGGATATTGTTGAAAAGACGGGCAAGCAAATCAACTTTGAAAAACTGGCCTATAGTCTGGATACAGAAGTTATTGGTATCAGCGCGATAAAAAAGAGAAACCTGGATGAGGCAGTTGAAAAAGCGTTGCAGCTTAAGAAGAGTAAACAAGAAATTCACTATCCACAATATGACAAGCGGTTAGAAACAGCTTTGAATGAAATTAGTGAAGTTATTGGTTTTATTGTGCCAAAGAGTCAGGCCCGATTTTATAGCATCAAATTATTTGAAAGAGATATCCACATTACTGAAAAACTAGCGATAAGTACAGAGCAGAAAAAAGAAGTAGAAGAAATTATTCAAATTACTGAAAAGATCTTTGGCGATGACAGTGAGACAATTGTCATTAATGAGCGTTATGAATTCATTGCGCGCTTGATTGCATTGTGTGCTATAGAAAAAGATGAAATCACTTTGAAGTTCAGTGATAAAATTGATCAAATCGTAACGAATCGCTGGTTGGCTCTGCCAATTTTTGCAGTCATCATGTGGTTCATCTATTATCTTTCGATTCAAACCGTCGGGGTAATGATGACTGATTGGGTAAACGAGGAGCTATTCGGGGCGATCATTCCTTCAGCAGTTGGCTCATTACTTGAAAGTTGGCAAGTTGCTAGTTGGATGCAGAGCTTGATTTTAGATGGGATTATTGCAGGTGTTGGCGCTGTTTTGGGCTTCTTGCCACAGCTAGCTGTATTATTCCTATGTCTTGGTTTCTTAGAGGATTGCGGGTATATGGCGAGAATAGCCTTTGTCATGGATCGACTTTTCAGAAAATTTGGCTTGTCAGGTAAATCTTTTATTCCTATGTTGATTGCTACAGGCTGTGGCGTACCGGGAATTATGGCAAGTCGGACGATTGAAAATGAAAAAGACCGTCATATGACGATTATGGTTACAACATTTATGCCCTGCTCGGCAAAACTACCCATCATCGCATTGATTGCTGGTGCATTTTTTCCAAATAGCAGTTGGGTGTCACCGTCTGCCTATTTTCTGGGGATAGGCTCCATTGTTCTTTCTGGGATTGCTTTAAAGAAAACGAAGCTGTTTTCAGGTGATCCAGCGCCATTTATCATGGAACTACCAGCTTACCACATGCCCCACTTAAAAAATGTCCTACGTTATTCTTACGATAGAAGCAAAGCTTTTGCTAAAAAAGCTGGAACGATTATTTTTGTGTCGAGTATCATTATCTGGTTTACGTCAACCTACACACTTACATTACAGGAAGCCGATGGAGAAAATAGTATTCTTGCCGGTCTTGGTCGAATCATTGCACCGATTTTTGCTCCTTTGGGTTGGGGTAACTGGCGTGGCGCAGTGGCGACAATTACAGGTTTGGTTGCGAAAGAAAATGTGATTGGTACCTTTGGCATATTATTTGGGAATCTTGAAGAAGTTTCTGAAAATGGGCAAGAATATTGGACTTTACTTCAGACGGCCTTTACACCTGTCGCTGCCTATTCATTCTTGGCATTCAATCTATTATGCGCGCCTTGCTTTGCCGCGATTGGTGCGATTCGTCGAGAGCTACCAGATTTGAAATGGCTAGCTGGAGCAATTGGTTATCAGTGTGGGTTGGCTTATGTAGTCAGCTTCATCATTTATCAAATTGGTCATGTTGTATTTGAACAAGGGACATTTGGTGTAAATACAGCGATTGCCGTAGCGCTGATTGCAGGTATCATCTACATGCTCGTGCGAAAACCAAAAACTATAGATCAAGAACTGCCGATTCTTACAGCAGTAGAAAGAGGATAGATGAAATGGCAACAATTATTTTAAGTATGATTATTTTTGGCAGTGCCGGCTATGTCGTGTACGCTCGAATCAAAAAAGGGCAGAATTGCTCTGACTGTCATACAACCTGTCCGGTAAAGAAAGAACAGGAATCTTAAGAATCAAACAATAAAATGGCACTGTAGCCGCCAAAAGAAAGACAAGAGCGAGCAACAAGTCGATGCTTGATAATCCTTGTTGCCTCGCTTAAGATAGGACGAGTAGTAGGTAAAAGAGACAGAAAACATGAGAGGAATGTTGGATTGAAATTTATCTAATATTTCACTTGAATATGTAAGACTCTGGTGCTACAATAGTAAAGTATTGTTTGGGACGTTAGCTCAGTTGGTAGAGCAGCTGACTCTTAATCAGCGGGTCGCGGGTTCGAGCCCCTCACGTCCCATTGGGTGCCAAACCCACGAGAATGGTATTCTGTCGGCGTCTTCGGACGTTTCGAAGACGGAATGCGCATTCTCTTTTTTTTGTTTGGCAAATGTTCAATGACTAAAAATGCCTACTTATTTTATATGTTGGTTTATAGAAACTATTTCATAGTATGGGATTCAATTTATTCCTCCTATGTTACTTACGAGAGAGAATAAACACTTAGTTGCCCTATTCTAATGAAAATCGCTGAGAGATCTTTTTTTCTTTTGAAGGTATGATTACTGGTATTGTTCAATCGATTAGAACGAGTGATAAACTAGAAAAAAAAAGAGAGCTACTTCCTGTGTGTGCATCCAGTAGATGAAATAATTTTTTTGGTAAGTTCTGATTAGTACCACATATAAACTGCTACATTTCTCCTGGCATGGTAAAATAGAAGTACAAAGACAGGAGGGATTACTCATGGAAGAAACAATCTTTTTTAATCTAGGGAATGCAATTGCTGCAAGCAAAGACGAAAAGGAATTAATGAGAATGGCCCAAATCGAGTACGATAATCGAAAGCTGAAAGGGCAGCTGATTGTTGTGGAAGATCCAGAAAATGGAGAGCATTTGCTGTTCGATATTTCAGATGTCAAAGAAGGTTCTGATGATGGAACGGCATTTATTGTGAAAAAGGCTTTTGATGTAGGGGATTAAATATTAGTAAGCGAATAATCTATGAAGCATTAAAGAGTATTGTGATATAAAAAAGAGAGAAAAGTTGAGAAAATGACTTTTCTCTCTTTTAAATGAGTGGTATCTGCAGGCAAATGCTCTTTTGACTTTGCGGCTTTTTTTGACATATGGAATTTTTTAAGAGTTTTCCTGTGCTATCATTAAATAGAAGGAAATGCGGAAGCGAAAGATGCTTCTGTGATACTGGGAGGAAGTATGTGGATTATTTATGCAGCTCTTTCAGCGTTGTTTGCAGGGTTCACATCTATATTAGCAAAAGCTGGAATTAAAGAAACAAATTCAACATTAGCAACGGCACTTCGAACGATTGTTGTGCTGATTCTTTCATGGCTGATGGTTCTAATTGTTGAATCTCAGAGTACATTATCAGAACTATCTGTTCGCACATGGGCATTTCTAATCTTATCAGGAATCTCTACAGGGGCGTCATGGCTATGTTATTTTCGAGCGCTTCAGATAGGTGAAGTAAACAAGGTAGCTGTTATTGATAAATCGAGTATAGTGCTTACTTTAGTGTTCGCGTTCATTTTTTTAGGCGAGCAGTTGACTATAATGAAATCAACGGCGATTATTTTGATTGCTTGTGGAACCTTAATGATGGTGAAAAAGCAATCAGTTGAAAATAGTGTAAAAAATAAATCTTGGGTTCTTTATGCGGGCGTTTCAGCACTCTTTGCTAGTTTGACGACAGTGTTAGGAAAAATTGGAATTGACGGCGTAGAATCTAATTTGGGTACGGCAATACGAACAACGGTTGTTTTAATTATGGCTTGGTTAATGGTTTTCTTTACGAAAAAAAGTGTAAAAATGAAAAGGATTAACAAACGAGAACTCTTTTTCATCTTTTTATCAGGTTTGGCTACAGGAGCATCTTGGTTGTGCTATTATCGCGCATTACAGGATGGACAAACAAGCACGGTTGTTGCTATTGATAAATTAAGTATTGTGGTCACGGTATTTTTTGCGTACCTTATCTTTAGAGAAAAATTAACGATAAAGGCTATGCTGGGATTGATATTGATTGTTATTGGTACACTCTGTATGGTAGTTGGCTAGATAAAGAATCATAAAACAGAATACAATCGAAAAGCTTCATAGAATTTATACACAACGTATAAGTTCTGTGAAGCTTTTTTATTTTGGAAAAATTACATAGAAATGACTGAGAGAAAAAATGAAGAATAGCAAAATTTTAGTACTTTATTAACGAGAGGAGATTTTACTAAGAAACATTAGAAGTCAGTTTTATTTCCAATGGATTTGATAAGAAAAGACTGAAACGATTAAGCATGAGAAAAGAGGGGACCAGTGTGAACAATAGAAACAAGCTTTATCAGATTTTTTTCGGATTATTATTTTTGTTATTTGGTATGGGGGCAGGCGGAAGAGTAGTTGATGCAGCATCTATCTTAGATGCGCCTAATGTTTCGATTCCCAACAATTCGGAAGTCATCTCAAGCAAGTACAGCTTTATTGCGAAGTACACAAATGGAGTGACGAAGGTCAGCACTTTTGGAACAGGGTGGAGCAATACAAAAAACATATGGGGAGACGGAAAAGAGGAAGGTTATTTCTCTATGCGCCCAACTGCTGATCTAAAAGGAAAGAATGGGGTAATATACTCAAATGTCGGGAGCTATGATGGTAAAACAATTGATTTGAAGATCACTATCAAAGACTGGCATCAATTTTCAAAATATCAGGGGTATATCTCCTATTCCAAAGAGGATATCAGCCATTTTGCCCAAGGATACGAATTTGTTGATCAGTTATGGGAGTTCATTGACCATGCAACAGGTTTGCCGGTTAAAGTATCGGGATTTATGACAATCAATGATATTGATGCCGGACAAGGGGTACAATTTTCTAAAGAAACAACAAATGCTATTGATAAAATTTATGTTGCCGCTACTGATAATTGGATCAATTATGAAAACATCAATGGAGAGTATAAATTTTTTGACAGTACGGGCACCGGTGCTGAAAATGAAGACTTGTTTGCTACGTTTACATTTCTTTATAGTGAGCAGAATTCTTTTCGATTCAAATGGTGTGTGGACAAAACATTGTTAGGTTGGGATTATGAAACATTGAATTTTGAAAAAGATCATATAGGTGATACCGGATACCAAGGAGCGTACTTTGGCTATATTGCAAAAAAACCTTTGAAAACAGAAACATTATCACCTGTAAAAAAGAATAGTGATTCAGATGAAACGCTACTTGATAAGAATACGTTGATCGATCGTAATGAGACGCAAATTTATACAGTTGTTCATCAAGTACCAGATGAATATGAAGACTTCCATTATAAAAGCTATAAGTTCAAAGATATTTTAGACCCGATATTCGAGGTTCAAAAAGTTACTATCGAAGACGAAACGGGGAAGGACTGTAAGGAGTTATTTGATTTATCTATAGCCGACAATGTAGTAAGTTATACAGCTAAAGAAGCTACATTAAAAAGTGCAAATTTTTATAACCATTACTATACAACAGTGATTCATGCAAAAATTGGGAAGGATATAGTACTGTCATTTTCTGATGGTATGGTTCTATTGAATAATACAGCGCAGGTAACCATTGATGGAACTGCAAAAGAATCAAATACTACAGTAACAGAAATTCCTCAATCCAAGCTTCCGAAACCAATTAAGCGAGTTGTTGATGAAAATGGTAAGGATATCAATAAGAAAGAAGTTCTTCAAGGAGAGGTTCTGATATATGAAATTGATCAACCCGTAAATGAGTTAAATAAAGATACTACATCTAAATACACGGAATTTTCTTTTAATGATCCGTTGCCTTCACAAGTATCGTTTTTATCTGCGAAAATCTTAAAGGATGGTAAGGAAATCAAAGCAGAGAAAATCAGCTATGACAAAAACAGTCATACAGTCATTTTTACTGGGGACGCGGCATTTTTAAAAAATATGACGATGAAGAATGAAACCTATACTCTTCAAATCAAAACGAAAGTGAACCAAGAAATTGGCGATAAAGAGAGAATTGAAAATAGCGGCAGTACCTCAATTAACAAACAATCACAGAAAACCAACGAAGTAGAGAACACGACAAAATTACCTAAAGGATCGATCACGATCAATAAAGTAACAAAGCAACTGGTTGGTATCAAGGAAACAAAAGAAAAGTCGATTGAAGAAGACCCGCTGATTTGGGAAAAGCGGCCACAAGAAGGTGTTACTTATCAGGTAAATGCACATAAAGATATTATACTTCCAAACGGAGAAGTAATCGCGAAAACGGGACAGGACTATGGAAAGATTACGACGAATGAGAAAGGACAGGCAACTATAAAGAATCTTTATCCAGGAGAATATTCCTTTGTGGAAGTTGCTGCACCAGCTGGTATTCAGCTAGATATGGAGCCGATTATCGTTGCCTTGAAAGCTAATAGCAGCACTGAGTTAAAAGCCACTGCGAATCAAGAAAATGAACTACAAGAAGTGGAAATTATTATCAATAAAGTGTTTGAACAGGAAAATGAATTGTTTGAGGCGTCAGATGGTGCTACTTTTGGTCTGTATCATGCAAAGGATTATAAGGTGGAAGATCTGATAATCAAGGCAGATACATTAGTATCTACAATCGAAATAAAAAAGGGCATCGGAGCATACAAAGGTATTCTAATTTCAGGACAGCAATACTATGTCCAGGAAATCTCTACTAAAGCCGGATACCAACTCAACACAGAGCAGTTTCCGTTTATTTATAATCCAGTTACGAATGAACCTGTGCATGAAATTCAATTATTTGAAAATGGTTTTACAGAAAACAAGTCGAATAAGAGCTACCTATCAAAAGAAGCTGAACCTGAAGTATTACCTGAATCTACAGAAATGTTACCGATAAAGAATAGAAAAATTACCGAAAATAGTATTGTAAAGTCAATCGTTAAAGAGGATGGTAAGGAAGTCGAGCACTATGATCTTTTGAAAGCAGAGGAAAACATTGTATTCAAAGGACTTGCTTATGTTGGCGACAATGAGAAAAAAAGCCCGTTGCAAATCACTGATCGCTTACCAACAGGATTTACTTATGTCAGCTCAAATGTCTACGATGAAGAAGGGCGAGATATCACAAAGCATAGTTCTGTTTCTGTTAACGGTCAGCAAATTGATTTAACTATACACACTGAATATGCTGAAAAAATTGAACGAAGCACATTATGTTGGATGATTACGACTACCTATAAATATGCTGCTGACCACCAAGGCCAGACATTTAAAAATCAACTGCAATTACTTGTTAATGGGAAAGAAACACCTTCTAATATCGTTACCTTAAAACCACTAAGTATGGGAGAAAAACCATTTGGTAGGCTTCCGGAAACAGGAGAGATTTTAAGGCTAAGCAGTCTTTTAGGAATAGCCTTAGTACTGTTTGTCATTGCCTATAAGTATACGAAGAAAGAGAGGATATAAAGCTGTGGCTAGAGTACAGCTCATTCATGGTCCAAAAACTCCGGAAAGTGAGGAATAAAATTGACGGTACAATTGTTGCTGATAGGAGGCTTGTTTGTTCTGTTTATTGGATACATGGGTACAATTTTTACCTTGAAACGATCAAAGAGTCGACTGATTGGAAAAGAAAGTGCAACTATGCCAGAAACAGATAAATATAGCGAGACTGCCATACATGAATGGACAGATGAGTTGTTTTTGGAAAAGGGAGATCGAACAAATTGGTATAAACTGACAATTTATTTTGAAAATGACACACCAAAGGAATATGATTTTTACTCTTATGATGATAGTTTGACGAAAGAGTTTATTTTGAACGATCGCTTTTATGTGAATGACCACGAGCTTTTGATCATGGATGAAGCAGGGGAGCATTATATAAACCGTAGAAACATCAACCAAATTGATTTTCTTCAAAGAAAGCTGTTTGTTGATTCTTCTGTAAGTGAGAGCCAAACGAAAGAGCCTGAGCAGTCAACAGACTTTTTTGAAATAGAAGAGATACATGATTTTGAACAACAGATACCTGTGAGCCATGTTGCTGAAACAAGAGTTGAACTTGAAGAAGCGTTGTCAGAAGAGAAGCCAAAAAAGAAAATATTTTCGAAAGTAAAAAAAATCAAAAGACCGACCGTTAAGAAGATGAAGAGTAAGACGTTTAATCAGTTGTTTCTCATTGCAATAGTTTTTGTTTTGGCAAGTGGCATGATTGCCTTAATTCGAACAATTATGTTCGATGGTAGAATCAATCAACTAGAGAGTGGTCAAAAAGAAATGATGGCATCGGATTCAAGAATGGAAAAGACTACTGTTGCTCAATATCCGTATGAGATGAACCTCTTTATGCAAACATTCATTGAATACTATATACCTCTGTCTAATGATAGTTCATCAATGGATGAGCGCGTTGAAACGTTGAATACATTCTTTTCGGAAGAAGTATCTTTAGATCGAGAAATCTCAATGGTCAAGCGGACACTTATTTCTAGTGAGCTTGCAAATGTGGTACACAAAGATGTGTATTCGACTGCATATTATAAGGTGATCTATTCATTGGAAATACCGGTAGAGCAAACCAGAGAGCAAGAGGGAACAGGTGTTGTTGAAACCTTTGTAGAATATCAAAAAAAGCAATATACTTCATTTCTGTCAATTGACTTCATCCAGCAGGATAGAAGCTTCTCCATTATTTCATATCCCTATTTCAGTGAACAGCTGGTTAGTCATCTTGAAGATGCCGGTGTTCGAAAAAAAGAAGACGCGAACTTGGCTGTCGATGGAGAAAAGCTAGAGGAAGTAAAACGATTTCTTACAATCTTTTTTGAAAAATATGCTAGTGGAAGCAAAGAAGAGCTATCTTACTTGATGGATGAGGTTGAGGCGATGGGAGGTAACTATCAATTGGTTGAGATCGAATCAGTCGAGGCATATTTTCGAGAAAACTCAATTATTGTTTATACCCAAGTTCAATTTAATGAGAAGGATTCAGGGCTACTTCATAAAGAAGCATTTTCAATAATGCTGGTAGAAGAAACAAATCAATTTCGAGCACATAAATTGGTGCACAATTTAGGAGGTCTTTAGAAAATGAACAATAACCTGCAGAGTATTGGAGAAAAGCTAATACTAGGTGCACTACCAAGCTTGTCTGGATTGAGCAATTACTTTACAACAGAGGTCCAAATTGGAATCGGTCTAGTGACATTAGTCTTATGTATCATCCTAGCAGCAAAACAGCAGATAGGTCCATTGATTGGGGTCATTGTTGTTGCGGCATTCATCTTTTTTATGGCGAATGATCCAGCTGCGATCTTTAATGGAATCGGCGAATTATTCAAGAAAATATTCGGAGGATGATGGCGAGAAGGATGCAAAAAAAAGGATTGTACAATTATAAAAAAGCATTATTACTACCATTTATGATTCAGAAGCTTTGGCGTGGTTTTACATTAGAAAATCCAATTGAGTTAACAAAAATCATAGTATTTGGTGGAACGCTCGTACTTTTGTTTACTGTTTTTCGTCCGCTTATGTGGTTGTTAGGTCTGGTAAAGGGATTAAGTTTCGCTGGATATTTGTTGATTCCGATTGGCGCGGTGATGCTTTGGGAGCAAGTAGAACCTGATGGCTTGAAGATACCTGTATATGTTATCGATTATCTTTTTTATATGATCAACTTCAAAATCAGAAAAAGAGTCATCAATCAAAATGAGACCGTCAGAAATGTTGAAGAGCTGGTCGTTTTTGAAAAAATCCAGATAGGAACGACCTTAAATTTTTCTAAATTGGAGGATCAAGGAGTGCAGAAATGAAATTACGATTTCCATTAAAAAATATTAGGAATAATATGATGTATACAGACAAGAATGAAGTATGGGCATATTATCGAATACGTTCAATCAGTGTCCCCCCAACCTCAGATCGAAAAAAGGAAGAGCTAAAGCTGAAATTTCAACATTTGCTCACTGAATTGCAGGAATACCTGAATATTGATATTTTGATGATTCCGAAAGAAATGAGTTTGAAGGAACGTTTTGAAGAACTGTCTAAATCTTTTAGTAGTGAATGTATGGAGACTGCGAATCATTATGCTGAAAAGACTGTCAATATTCTTCAAGCAGAAATGGGCATGATTTATACTTATGAATGGATTATAGGCATCCCTCTAAAATCTCAGTTTGAGGTAGAATCAATTCGTGAAGGAATCAAGCAATCATATAGAAGTGTACAGCAAAATATCATGAGCAGAATTGGTTATCAATTGGATGATAGCGAGGAAGTGTTTGACTCAGTAAAAGAGGTACAAAAACTTGTATTAGGAAAGATGAGTTTGTTTCAAGGAGAAGGGCTGTCAGAAAATGAAATGTATTATTTGAACCGTCTAAATTTTATTCGAAACATGCCCTGTACGTCAAATGAAGTAAAAACTGTCACTTTTGAAAACATGACAGACAGTATAATTGATCCCAGTTCAAAAGCCGGGATGCTAACTTTACGAAGTATAGAAGGGGAAAGTACAATCGCTTTTCTACCAATTGCAGATACTCCTCTGGATGTAACCGGCCTACACATTGCAGAAGCTATTCAAACCCTACCATTTCCTGTGGAACTGAGATACAAGCTGAGATTTCAACGTCTAAAAGGCAGTTTCGGGATGGAGGGAAAAGCTCGACGTTCTGCATTAAGACTGAAAAACGTCGTAAAAGAAACAAGAGCAATCGGCAATTCAGAAGGAAGTGAAATCGCTCAAAGTCGGATAGTTATAGAGGATTTAAAGGAACAAGTCAATAGAGAGCATGCGATTACCAATTGGTTAGGCAGCATCGTTGTTTATGCTGATAATGAAAAACAGTGTAGGCAGAGAATTCACACAGTGCTCTCTCTTTTTAAAACAAAAAAAGTAAATCTGTCTTTGGCACATTCTCAGCAAGTGTATCTATTTTATAAAAATCTTCCAGGGGTCTGCTTAGAGACAAACGATACAAAATGGGTACAGACAACAACGATAGAAGGATTTTGTGAAAATTTTTTAGCAGTTGATCAACGAATAGGTTTCCATACAGGATGGTATATAGGACGTGTAGATCCACATGTGTCCGGAGCTAAAAGCTTAGAAAGTGCTATTTATTCCAGTCATAACATTGTTCTTTCCAATCCATTTACAGCGAACAAATGGAATGAAGGGATGGGCACAGCTAGCCCACATATTGCTGTGACAGGTGAAACCGGCATGGGCAAAACATATCTTGTAAGTCTATTGTTCACATTTATTGCCATGCTGAATGTAAAAGGATTGTTTATTGATCCAAAAACTGAAAAAATCAAACAATATAAAAAGTTTCTTGCTGATAGTGAAAATAAAGAACGCTACCCATATTATTATGACCTTATCTCACAATTCCATTTAATCACATTCGATCCGGAAAACTCTGATAATTGGGGTGTGCTTGATCCAATTACTTTTTTATCTGGAGCGGATGCGAAGGATACTGCTGAAGCGATGATCCATCAAATCATCAATATTGATGATACGCGTTTAGGACAGTCAGAAGTATCAAAGGCGATTAGGGAAGTTATCGAACGCAAAGAAAATGGAGAGAAGGTAGGGATGCTCCAAGTGATCAAACTGCTAAAGAAACATAAGGAAAAAGCAGTCAGTGAGATTGGAGATCTTTTAGATGAAAAGATAAAGGGAAGTGTTCTTCGACTTGGATTCAGTGATGGCAGGAATCAAGGATTAAACTTTAATAAGAGAATCACAGTAATAGGCGTTCTCGGGTTGTCGATTCCAAAGGAAAGTGATGATCCGAACTACTATACACAAAGCGAGAAGAAAAGCTTGGCTTTAATGATTCCTCTGGGAAAATTCTGTGAGAAGTTCGGGTCGCTGGACGATGAACAGGAGACGGTCGAAGTTTTTGAGGAAGCTTGGATCTTTAATACTTCGTCTGTTGGAAAGAAAATATTGAATGCAATCAAAAGAGTAGGTCGTAGTCAAAATAATATGCTGATTTATTCAACTCAATCGGTGTCAGATGTAGCAGCGGAAGATGACCATGGGAATTTTGGAACAATTTTTGCCTTTAATGAGCCGACAGAAGAAGACAAGATTTTGAAGCATGTTGGTGTTGATGTTATTGGAAAAAATCGAGAATGGCTTTCTGGAATGAAAAAAGGTCAGTGTCTCATGCTTGATCCTTATAAAAACGTGCAAAAGATAAGTATTCACTGTCTCTTTCCTGAAATCAGCAAGACATTTGATACGGTGAAAGAAACTAGTAGTAGCAAAGCTGAGTCAATGTTCATTTAAGGAGGGAATAGTAATGAATAGTTTTTCAATACATTCGTATGCTTCCCTCCTTGACACAGAAGGAAAGTGGCGTGCAATAGGCAGCGAAGAAATGTATCAGCTTATCAATTTTTTAATTAATAGTGGAATGACTGTGAATCGTTGGATTTATCAGATTGTAGATTTGAGTCTACAGCTTCTTCTGAGCAATACGGTTTTTGAGGATACCGTTGGACGTGTCTTCAAAACAGCAATCACGTTGTATCACTCACTATTTGATACATTGGGTGCTGTACTATTTCTGATAGCATTAGTAATCATTTTTTTCATCTATGTGTTTAAGAGTCCACAGGAGTCCTTTAAAAAAATGTTGGTTTTATTTGCTATAATCGGAATGAATTTTGTTATTTATACAAATGGGGAGGAATACTTAAAGGATATAAATTTGATTTTTGATGAAGCTGAAACTTTGATGTTACAAGGAGTTACTCTTCCATCAGGAGAGCAAGGGCAATCGGAAAATATAGGTTCGGAAAAAAGTATGCAAAAAATCAGAGATGCCTATTTCGATATGACAGTGCGACAAGCTTTTGCAATGATCAATTTCGGTACACCTATTTATGAAGAAAGGTTTGATCTATTTTTATATACAGATGAACAGGAAAATAATGAGAGAGCGAAAGAAGAGCTGCTTATAAAAGTGAAGGAAGAGGGGAAAGAAAATAGATATATGACTCCTGATGGTTCACTTGATAAATGGTTTTTATCTGTTTATGCATGGGTAAACAATTTATTTGTTGGTGTTCCCTTATTGCTGATGGCTGCTTTGAAATTTTTATTGAAGATACTTATTCTATGTGTGATTTTTGGCTTACCACCAGTTAGTCTTCTTAGTCTACTCCCTAAATTTTCTAATGTCCTATTTAATCTTCTTGGGAAAATGATGTTGTTCTTTTTTATTGGTATGTTTATGTCTTTAGTAGTTTATATATTTTTCTTTCTAATGACCTTGATCGATGGCTCAATCATTGCTATGGCAGGCAACAGTTCACTAATAAGCAGTATGCTGGGAACTGTGAATAAAGCAACTCTGATTCTGCTACTCTTAAAAGGGAAGGGAAAAATTATTAGTGTAATTACTGCTGGAGCGATTACTCAGATAGAAACTGCTACTTATAAGCATAGGAAGCAATTATTCAATCAAGAAAAGAAAAGTGACTCTTCTTTATCCGCTGTACACTCTTTTTTTGAAAACAAGGATGAGCATGAAAAAAGAGCAACAGATTTTGATTTCAGAGATATTCTTGTTATGAATGAACAACAGGGAACGAAGTGGCTGGAGATAGAGACAGAGACGAAGATTAGAAATGATGCCCCAAAGATTTCCCCAAATAGATCATACTTAGATTTGAAAATGAAAGATGAGACCAGTCTGGAAATAAGTGATAACGTCATACAAAAACTGGATAATACAATAGAAGAACAAATAACTGAAAGACAACAAGCGTCGAATAGAAACTATTATAGAGTAGTAAAGCCGCAGGAGCAAAACGAGATATCCGATAGAAATAGTACGGAGGAAGTAAGATCGCAAAAAATTAGAATAGCTTCACTTGATGAGAGTGTTGAAAGACATTCTTATGAAATGGAAGAGCTAGAGGAGAAAAAATCATTTTATAAGCTGCTCGAAGAGTTAAGGACATGTTGAGAACTATTAGTGGGTTTAGTGGAGTGATCATTCTTCTTTTTATGGGAGGAATCTTGTTAAGTAGCAGTATTTTACATGAAGCTGATGCTACTCAGGATCTGAATCTGACTCAACCAGAGAAAAATGCTGCACAAATCTGGAAGCTATTGGGGCAAAAAAATTACTCAGAGGAAGCTCGAGCAGGAATTCTTGGCAATATCGATCAAGAGACAGGTGGAACATTTGAATCTGACATTGACGAAACAGAGGGTGTTGGATATGGTTTAATACAGTGGACACCGAGATCTGTTTTATTGAACCACATCAATCAAGCTGGAATTACTGGTAATTATAAGGAGTTGGCAACTCAAGTAGAAGTCATTGATTGGGAATTAAGTGATAGCGGTCGAGGATATATCCCAACTCAAAGATATCCTTATTCAGGAGAAGAATTTAAACGATTAGGAGACTCACGATTAGCTGCACGTGTGTATGAAAAGAACCGTGAGCGGCCAAGAGATGATCATCCAGAAAGGCAAGAGCTGGCTCAAAAATGGTTCAATCTATTTTCAGGAACAAATTTTAATGAGAATGGAAGCGGAAGCAGTTCGATTGTTGAAGTTGCATTGAAAGAGCTTGGAAATAAAGGTGGGGAAAAATTTTGGTCTTGGTATGGCTATAATTACCGTGTTGAATGGTGTGCAGTGTTTGTTTCTTGGTGTGGAAAGCAGATAAACAGCGACTTTGAACGATTTGCTTATTGCCCGACAGGCGTCAATATGTTTAAAGAAAGTAACAAATGGCTGACAGCTGGAGAAAAACCGAAGCCAGGAAATATTATTTTTTTTGATTGGGAATCAGATGGAATTAGTGATCATGTCGGGTTGGTAAATAAATATGCAGATGGGGTTGTTTACACTGTTGAAGGAAATAGTAACGATGAAGTAAAGGAGCAAAGATATGCAGTCAATTCAGCAGTCATTATTGGTTATGGAATAATTGAGTAAAGTACTTATTTCTTTGATTGTTAAGAGACTCTAGAGATATGTAGTCCAAGAGTATCAATATTAACCAAGATATTCATAACATAATTGTCTAGTCTCACGAGCTTACTCAGTGTCTTTTTAAAAAGCTGTACAGGTGAAAATTTAAATCAAAATGAATAGACGAAGATGAAGCCTATTTTTTAGCAAAACGCTTGTGATCTATAAAATATCTATAAAATTCTGAGTTTTATATGGGCTATTTTATCATTTTATACTATACTGTAAAGAGTTGTGAATGCTGATAAGAAGCTTGTATAACTGACTTTTCTTCATTTTTATCCCGTTTGTAAGCTTTTTCGAAAAGCTTAAGGAACAAAATGTGTATATGTTGAAACAGATGCATTGAAAAGAAGAAGTCATGACAGAGAGCATCATAAAAATTTTTAATTGCTAAGAAATACGAGGTTTCATCATGGAAGAAAATAGATCGAAAAAAAGACAAGAGAATAAGAAGCATAAAAAGAATAAGCGTGAAGAAAAAAAGAAGTGGGCTAAACCATTAATGATAGCCGTTGCGATTGCGGTATGTGGCGTAGGAGCAGGATATCTATTTTATTTTAATTTAGATTATCAGAAGGATGCAGATCCTTCGTCTTATGAAGGCTACGAGTTTTCACAATTGGATTTTCTATCACGAAAAACACCGATTGCAATGGCGCCGGTACAAGAGGAGATAAATGACGCAGAGGTTCAAATAAATCCTAAGTATAGTAATATTGCTCTACATACTGAAGAATGGAGCAATCAAATTAAAGAACTTTTAACAGTTCCCAGCAGTCGCCCGTTTTTCTATTTAAATGATGTTTTTGGAAAACAAACAGTTTATAAGGTCATTGCCAATTTAGCAAGTATCAACCATATTGAGCGCGTTCAGTTTCCAGCTTGGGGAGAAAAAGATGGTAACCGTGATGTTAAGTTTTATGAAGGGATATATGATTCTGCTACGAATACTTGGCAGGCGGAGATTCCTGTTAAAGAGCATCAGGAAAGTGGTCGGTATCAAACAGATCTTTTGATAACTAAGAAAAGTGGAAAAATCGAACAAGTAAAACTGGGAGAATTTAATGTTTCGGAACCGACTATTCAGGCATCTATAGATGGTTCCAGAGTAGACAAAGGACAGTTTGAGGTCAATATAGCTGTGGATAGTAAATCCGATGTTGAAAAGCTTTCTATACCGATTTGGTCGAAAGAAGATCAAAGTGACTTAAAATGGTATGATGCGGTAAGACAAGGAGCAAATAGCTATAAGGTTCATGTTGATTATGAGGATTTTTCCTATGAGAATGGGTTATACACAGCGTCTGCTTATTTTACAGGTAGAAATGGACTGACTGCCCATAGTTCAGCTGGAACAGCCGAAATTAATATGAGTCATCCTGTACGTATCCGAGTTTTAAACAATACTTCTTTGTTTCAAGATAGACGATTGACACAAAAAATTAAGGATATTTCCGCTAACAGCATGGCTTATGTGCAGGCTGTGGTTTTTAATTCCGACCAGAAAGTCTATAAAACAAATGAAGGATACGTATCTTCGGCAGACATTGATGTCAGCGAAATGTCGAATGACATAAAATATGTTTCTCATAGAGGAAATCATCAAGAAGCTCCGGAAAACTCTCTGCCTGCATTCCAAAAAGCAACTGCTTGGGGAATAGAAACAGATATTTGGTTAACTAAGGACAAAAAATGGGTCGTTATGCACGATGGCACAGTTGATCGAATGACCAATGGAACTGGTAAAATCAGTGATATGACACTGGAACAAATTAGAAAATTACGTATTGATACTGGTTCAAACAAAGACTTGTATGATCAGAGCCAACTTGTTGTTCCTACACTTGAAGAATACTTGACTATCATGGCGAATAAGCAAAGTATACCGTTTCTTGAAATCAAAGAAACGAATGTGGCTGGAAGTGATTATGATAATTTAATCAATACAATTAGCCAATATGGTCTTTTAGAAACATCGGTAGTTATCTCTTTTGACTATAAAAATTTAGTAGAAGTGAAGAAGCGGGCACCTCAGATGCAGGTTCAACTGTTAGGAGAAGTGCTCACAGATGATGTGATCAATAAAGTCAGTAGCTTAGGTGTCAATGCTGGGCTGGACATCAGATATGATGGTGCAATATCGAAAGTCGATTTGATCGTTAAAGCGCAGGCAAAAGGATTAGCCGTTCATTTATGGGGTGTTCCTCAAAGTGAATTCAAGAAAATGGAAGCACTCGGCATAGATAATTTAACAACTGATTTCGATTAATTGTAGATGTTAATGAAGAAGTATGCTCGGATGGAATACCAGAACTGAACATACGCTAGAAAATTATAGAGAAAAGACAGGTCAACTGTTTGATAAAAAAATCGAGAAATGGATTGTTTTCACTTCTTGATTGATTATCAAACAGTTTGAGCTGTTTTTTTTTGACACTTGTTTTCTCGTAAAAATTAAAAGGATGTTTGCGTTTTTATATGGCATTTATCTGATTGATCTTGTTAATATAGCTTGGGGGACTAACTGAATTTAATGAAATTGAGTTGAATGAAAGAGTTGGGTTCATAAAAAAGAGGAGTACAGCCCCGTTGTTCAAAAGAATGAGGCAGTGCTTTTTTTATTGAAAATCTTTTTTTTTCAATAAAAAATAATTCTATGCTATGCTTCAGTTGTAAAACAAAAGGAGGATAAGCTATGGAGAATCGTTTCTGGTTTGAAAGGAGGAAGGAAGATTTCCCTTTTTATGACGACCAGCCGCAAAAGGTTTCTGTAGGGCAGTGGCTAATCATTCTGTTGTTTCCCTTTATAGGATTTCTTATACTTACGAAAGTCTATGTCCCATTTATTTCCATGTATATTAATGAATTATTGAGTGGAATTATTTTGTTATTGTTTTCTTTGCTAGGCTTGCGTCTGACAGTTGGAGAAAATTGGGAATTGTTATTTAAAAAAATACGTTGGAAAGATATACTACTGGTCATTGCTTATGTGCTAAGCGCAATCGCGGTAGCTTCTATCATTGGAGGAATTATTGAACTTTTTAATGGCTCGCTGACCGACAATCCTGCGGCAATTAATGTCAACGATCCGAATGCGTGGATAACGTATTTACAGCTAAGGTTTCAGGAGTTATTCCAATTACTTGGCGAGGAATTTTTAGCAATTCTGCCTTTTTTGGCAGTCTTGCACCTTACTACGGTAAAATTTGCTTGGAAAAGAAAAACTGGCATAATTGTTGGCTGGATCGTATCATCTATTGTATTTGGGCTATTGCATCTTCCGACATATGATTGGAACTTGCTTCAATGTCTTTTTGTTATTGGCGGAAGCCGGATGATCCTTACTCTGCCATACATCCAGACAAAAAATATATGGATTTCTTATTTTGTTCACTATTTCTATGATATGCTTATTTTCACTGTTGCATTTCTAAGTTAATTACTAAGTATCAACAGGTTTTAGGAGGGAAAGTTATGAAAAGGAAGTATCTATCATTGGGTCTTTTAGCGTTGACAGTAGGAGTTCTTGTTGGGTGCAGTAACGGTTCTGAAAAAACTGCAGAATCAACAACCAAAAATAGTGGTGAAGCAACTGCTGCCAGTAGCAGCAAAGAATCTACCGCTTCAACGAAATCAGAGGATTCAAGTACACAAAATTCAACACAGCTATCGTCATCAAGCACGGAAACTACACCAGCCGATCAAGCGGAGCAAGTACTTAGTGAGTTAGCAACGCTGTTTCCTGGTCATGCGCTACCTAATTCAATATTGACTGGCACAACAAAAAATTATATTAGTGCAGCTACTACATCTGCAGGAGATCAGACAAATTTCAATATTTTGTATTATGCAGAAGATCAGCCAATAAAAGTGAATAGTACGGAATTAAATGAACTTAAACCGATTGCTGCAATGGAAAAAATAACTTTTGCTTCGGATGAAGAGGCAAAAAGTGAGGTTGGAAAAATCGAAGATTATTCGGGATCGGAAGTAGATCTAGGGTATGGTCTCACTGGCTATATGCAGGGCGCTGCAGGGTCGAGTTACCTGACTTGGGCTGAAGGAAATTGGAATGTAACAATCAAAGCATCCAATATTGATGGTGAAGATCCAGTGAAGCTTGGAAAAGAAGTCGTTATGCATTTAGAAGAAAATATGTTGCCTGTTCCGGAACAGGATGGAAATATTCAATTAGAAGTTGGCGAGAACGGGGATTACCAAACCAATTCGGTGGTCTGGCAAAAGAAGAATATTGTTTATAAAATACATCACTTCAATGCAATACAAGTAGTAAAAATGGCAACTTCAACCAACGGATAAAAAAAACGGTGCTCTTTCTATAAATGGATAGAGCGCCGTTCTTTGTTGTTTAATTATTATGATAGAGGCTTTGATAGAAAGAGTATCAGTGTTTATTGCGTGATTCTACTTTTATCAGGTTGGGAATGAGCCAAACGACTTGCGGCAGAAGCTGCAATAGCACCTACGATATCATCCAAAAACGTATGGACAGATTTTCCATCGTGCGAGTTAAGTTCTGCCAGAATGCCAGGTTTTACTTTATCGATATAGCCGTAATTAGTAAAGCCAATAGAACCGTAGACATTTACAATCGATAATGCCAAAATTTCATCAATCCCATATAATCCTTCATCATCACTTAGGATTTGTTGGAGAGGCTGCAATAGTTTTCCTTCTTCAGCTAGGATATCTAATTGGATACCCGTAATGATAGTGTTATGAACTTCTCTTTTCGTCAGTACAGCCTCAACATTTTCAATGCATGTATCCATATCGAGCTGATCTACATATTTCTCTTGAAGAAACATCACTAATTCTGCTATATCCTTAATCTCTACTCCACGTTGCTTCAGTAATGCACGAGCTGTTTGTTCCAACGTATCTCCCTGAATAACCATATTATTTCCTCCAAAACAATTTTTTTACTATAATAGGTCAATGGTATAATAAATACATAAGAAAAAG
Organism: Enterococcus sp. 9E7_DIV0242; assembly: GCF_002140975.2. NCBI lineage: Bacteria > Bacillati > Bacillota > Bacilli > Lactobacillales > Enterococcaceae > Enterococcus > Candidatus Enterococcus clewellii. The sequence continues at coordinate 2,090,635 of NZ_CP147247.1, read as the reverse complement.
CAAGGAAGAAAATCAATGAATCCTCTAATTGAATGCTGTGAACAAAATTTATCAAAAGGCAATTTTGCTCTTTCAGAAGATGCATTTATCCAAGAGAACAGTGATTTAGTCACCTATTCATGTATGAATGAATGTGTCTTATGTGCTCAGAGCTTTTATGCATTATTTGAAGGCGAACGAGTTACAGGAAAGACGCCGGAAGAGCTGATAGAAAAAGTTAAAGTGGCAATACGTGAGTGGCAGGAAGAAATGATGTGACAGAAAAACGATCCGAAGCTAAGTTGGCTTCAGATCGTTTTTTTAGTTCTGTAATACTTGTTGGCTTGCTGATTTTTCAAACAGGCTTGTACTATGCATCGGCTGCGTACGGATATCTGGCTGAATAAAATGAAGTGCGTTATTAACAGCTGTCGGAGCTTCGCCAAACCCGGTAGCAATCAATTTAACTTTTCCTTTATAAGCGGAGATGTCTCCAATAGCATAGACACCGGGAATATTCGTGGACATATCTGAATCAACAATAATAGAATGTCGAGAAACATCAAGCCCCCAATCTTTTAAATGTCCGAGTGAAGAAGTGAAGCCGTAGTTTACAATTAGGGAATCTACCTGCAATAGCTGGAAGTCCTCTTCCTTGGTATGTTTTATCTGGACCCCTTTGAATTCTTGATTTTCAATATTGAGCTGTTCGATCATGTAAGGTGTCAAAATCTGAACTGTTGAATTTTTAAGCTTTTCCACACTGTGCTCGTGACCACGAAACTCTGGTCTGCGGTGAACAATTGAGACTTCACGAGCGACCTTCTCCAACATGAGGGCCCAATCAATTGCTGAGTCGCCACCACCAGCGATCACAACTTTTTTATCTGCAAAGTCCTGCATATCTTTTACGTAATAATGAATGTTTTGATTTTCAAACTGTGCTGCTCCATCAATAGTTAAGCGTCTTGGCTGGAAGGACCCGTTTCCTATTGCAAAAATCACTGCTTTTGAGTAGTGAATACCTTTCGTCGTTTCCAAGACTAGATAGTTTTCTTCCTTTGTAAGGTTAACAACCTCTTCTTCTAAAAGAATATCATGATTGAATGAAGCTAGCTGTTCTTCTAGATTGGCAACTAGATCAGCTGCTTTGACAGCCGGGTATCCAGGAGCATCATAAATGAATTTTTCCGGATAGAGTGTCGCTAATTGTCCGCCTAATTGAGGCAAGCTATCAATAATTTTCGTTTTTGCTTTTCGCATTCCAGCATAGAAGGCGGCAAAAAGTCCAACCGGACCACCGCCAATAATAGTTATATCGTATAGTTCATTTGTATGTGACATTCAATTTCCTCCAAAATTCTTAAGTAAAATCATCGGATAAAAGAAAAAATAAATTTCAATCATTTTTCACAAAATAGCATTTATAGTGGGAAAAAGCAAGCGATAGTTTGTGAAGAAATGAAAGCTTTAGAGAATCTAAGAAAAGAAAATAGCAATTTCTTTCATTATTCGGTATGATAAACAAAGTAAAGATTGTTAAGGAGGAACTATTTGTGAGTGAATTTCCACAGTTAAATTTAGAAGAAGTAAACGGACCTAAAGCAACAATTAAAACTAATCGGGGCGATATCAAGGTTCAGCTTTTCCCGGAGCAGGCACCAAAAACTGTTCAAAACTTTGTTGAGCTTGCGAAAAAAGGCTATTATGACGGGGTGATTTTTCACCGTGTGATTCCTGATTTCATGATTCAAGGGGGAGACCCTACTGGAACAGGCATGGGTGGAGAGAGTATCTATGGAGAAAAATTTGAAGATGAATTCTCGAAGGATGTCTTCAACCTTAGAGGTGCCCTTTCAATGGCCAATGCTGGTCCTAATACAAACGGAAGCCAATTCTTTATTGTCAACAAGCTAGATGTTCCTGCGAACATGCTTGGGCAATTGGAAGGAGCAGGTTTTCCAGCTGAGATCATCGAAGCCTACAAAGGTGGAGGTACACCTTGGCTTGATTTCCGTCACACAGTATTTGGCCATGTGATTGAAGGATTAGAGATCGTTGATGAGATTGCTGGAGTCCAACGTGACGCACAAGATCGACCAACATTTGATGTTGTAATTGACGGAGTAGAAATTACTGAATAAGCTAGCATGTAAAGAAAAACGCCTTTCCGAATGTTGGAAAAGCGTTTTTTTTTGATTAAAGGGATGACAGCTTATCGGAGTGACAGATACTTTTCATGATAGTGTTTCTATCAGGTTTCATATGTCCTGTTAATTCTCAAAAGATGAGTGAATTCTTTGAAGACCTTCAAGCAATGTTGCTCGAGGGCAAGCAATATTCAGACGCATATGTTGACTTCCGGAAGGGCCAAAAGAAATTCCTGTGTTCATCACGACTTTTCCTTTGTGAAGCAGGTTGTTTTCCAACTGTTTGTCAGATAATTGATAATTGGAAAAATCTAGCCAAACTAAGTACGTTCCTTCTGGTTTCATCATTTGGACTTTCGGCAAATTCATAGTCAAAAATTTCTCCACTTCTTCTATGTTATCTTTAAGATAGCTAAGGAGTTCATTGAGCCATTCGTCACCTGAGTTGTAGGCTGCTTCGGTTCCTATCAAGCCTAGTGTATTTATTTCATTTTGCTGATTCATTTCTTGAGTAGTTTTGAATTGCTTTCTCAAGACAGGATCGTGAATAAAAATCATGGAGTTTTTTATTCCGGCAAGATTAAATGTTTTTGTTGCAGCTGTCAAAATAATTGAAAAATCCTTGAATGATGGATCTGCATTTGTAAATGTCGTAAATACGGCTGGAGGAAAGACCAAATCCTGATGAATTTCATCACTAATCACAAGTACATTGTACTTTTTACATAGATTACCGATACGAACCAATTCCTGTTTTTGCCAAACACGACCGCCAGGATTGTGAGGATTACAAAGAATAAAGAGTTTTACTTCCTCGCTTTTCAGCAATTTCTCCATTTCATCAAAATCAATCAAAAAATTTCCGTTCTCTACGTACAAAGGACTACGAACAACCTCTCGATGATTTGCCTGTATCACTTTTGCAAAAGGATGGTAGACGGGATCATGAATCATGACAGAATCACCAGGCTGTGTGTAGGCTTGTATCGCTAATGCAACACTTGGAACAACACCGCTATTGAACAAAATAGCTTCTTTTTCTACTATATAATGATGTCTTCTCTTTTGCCATTCTTGAATAGCATTATACAGACTGTCTGGTATAATGCTATAACCCAGAATACCTTGAGCGATATACTCAGACATTGCATCTAAAATTGGTTGATGAACCTTAAAATCCATATCTGCAACCCATAAAGGAAGCAAATCATTTTCTTTGTACATCTGTTGGACAGCGTCCCACTTTACAGAATTTGTCTCTTTTCTATCGTATACATGATCGAAATTAACCATCTCACTACCCCTTTACTTTCTATTTTTATAAATGACTATAAATGAAGTATAGAATAGATCAAAAGAAAGATAAATGAAAAAGGGGAGAAAAGCCAAATAAAAAATCTATTCATAAATTACCGGACATGATATGATTTAGTGGAGATGATATATATCTGATAAAAGAATGGCGGGAAGCAAATGGAATACAAAATTGGAATGATCATAGAAGGAACAGTGACTGGTTTGCAGCCATACGGAGCATTTGTTTCTTTGGGAGATAGTATGCAAGGTCTGATCCATGTATCTGAAATTCAAGTAGGATACACTAAAAACATCAATAGTATATTGAACATAGGAGATAAGGTAAATGTACAAGTCATTGACATTGATGAATATTCTAAAAAAGTCAGTCTATCTCTTAGAACGCTAAAGAGTATTCCTCAACCTAGTGGGTACAGAAGAAAAAAATATTTTACCAACAAAAATAAAAAAATTGGCTTTGCTAGTTTAGAAAAAAAACTACCTCAATGGATACTGGCTGCTTTAGATGATTTAAGTCTGAAATAAAACTGTTTTTTTTCAGAAAATGTGTTACAATTTTCCTGTATTCATGAAAACAAAAATCAATAGAGGTGGAAGTTTTGTCTAACAAAAGAGTGGCCGGTACGATTATGTTGAACTTACAGGATGGCACCAAAAAGTTTCTTGTTCACCCAACAGAAGCACAAGCGGAATTTATTGTTACTGAAGTTTCAGAAGAAATGACAGGATTAGCCAGTATTTTACAGTTCTTTAAAGAAAACATTCAATTAGATGTAACTTCGATCAGCTTAGTTGAATTGACGAATGCACATAGTGAAACAGAAGACCTTCCATTGTTTGTATTTGAAATGGAAGAAGGAGCAGCGGCAGTATTGGGAACCGATACCTATATATGGGAGAGCCCGTTAAGTCTGAAAGGTTTATTAGCAACCTATGATATGGCTGGAATGCCAATGTTCTAAAAATAAACTCTTAAGTAAGAAACGAAGAAGCAGGGGATTAACTTGCTTCTTTTTGCTATAATTTGGGTAGAAAAAAGATGAGGTGAAGAAAATGGAGATAAGAAAAGCAGAATGGATAGATAGTGATACGGTAGTAGGGATGCTTAAAGATACAGCACTATGGCTCAACGAACAAGGCAGTAGTCAATGGGCAGATGTATTGGAAGGAACAGATAAGCATGATTTGTTAGGTGCTATCAAAAAAGGAGATGTGTATCTATTTACGGTTGTGCAACAAGTTGTTGGAATAGCAGCTGTTTGGAATACGCCGACAGATTGGGATAAAGAGCTGTGGCAATCATTGGATTTTCCAGAACGTAGCTATTATATTCATCGTCTAATTGTTCATCCAGCCTACCGAGGAAAAAGTTATGGTAGTCAGATGCTGACAATATTAAAAAGCCATTTTTCTGATATAGCAGATGAATTACGTCTGGACTGCATTTCGACTAATCCCAAACTGATCTCATTATATAGTAGAAATGGCTTCACAAATAAAGGGACAGTAAAGGAAAGTAAAGGAGGAGAATTCGAGCTGTTTTCATATCAAATAAACCAGCAAAAAAATAATTGAGAAAAATGAAAAAAAAGAGTTGACCTGAGGAAGGAATCTTGGTATATTATTACATGTCGCTGAGACACAACAACTTCTTTTAAACAGCACAATAGAATAACAGCTGAGTAAAAGAAAAAACTTGTTTTATCAATAAAAAAGTTGTTGACAAATAACAAAAAAGTTGATAAGATATAAGAGTTGTTATGAAACAAAATGACAACAGCCAAGCAGAAAAAAACTTCAACTTCTTCAAAAAAAGAGTTGACATCAAATCAGAACTTTGATATGATATAAAAGTTGCTGCAAGGCAATCAAGTAGACCTTTGAAAACTGAACAAAGTAAGACAAACCAAATGTGTAGTATGTCTTGATTCGATCAAGACAACAACATGATTTAACAAGCAAGCAATATGCTAGCAAACAAATTGAGCGTAACAGTCGCAAGACTGTCAAGTTTAAACTTTTTATGAGAGTTTGATCCTGGCTCAGGACGAACGCTGGCGGCGTGCCTAATACATGCAAGTCGAACGCTTCTTTTCCACCGAGTGCTTGCACTCACCGGAAAAGAGGAGTGGCGGACGGGTGAGTAACACGTGGGTAACCTGCCCATCAGAAGGGGATAACACTTGGAAACAGGTGCTAATACCGTATAACAATCGGAACCGCATGGTTCTGATTTGAAAGGCGCTTTCGGGTGTCGCTGATGGATGGACCCGCGGTGCATTAGCTAGTTGGTGAGGTAACGGCTCACCAAGGCAACGATGCATAGCCGACCTGAGAGGGTGATCGGCCACACTGGGACTGAGACACGGCCCAGACTCCTACGGGAGGCAGCAGTAGGGAATCTTCGGCAATGGACGAAAGTCTGACCGAGCAACGCCGCGTGAGTGAAGAAGGTTTTCGGATCGTAAAACTCTGTTGTTAGAGAAGAACAAGGATGAGAGTAACTGTTCATCCCTTGACGGTATCTAACCAGAAAGCCACGGCTAACTACGTGCCAGCAGCCGCGGTAATACGTAGGTGGCAAGCGTTGTCCGGATTTATTGGGCGTAAAGCGAGCGCAGGCGGTTTCTTAAGTCTGATGTGAAAGCCCCCGGCTCAACCGGGGAGGGTCATTGGAAACTGGGAGACTTGAGTGCAGAAGAGGAGAGTGGAATTCCATGTGTAGCGGTGAAATGCGTAGATATATGGAGGAACACCAGTGGCGAAGGCGGCTCTCTGGTCTGTAACTGACGCTGAGGCTCGAAAGCGTGGGGAGCAAACAGGATTAGATACCCTGGTAGTCCACGCCGTAAACGATGAGTGCTAAGTGTTGGAGGGTTTCCGCCCTTCAGTGCTGCAGCAAACGCATTAAGCACTCCGCCTGGGGAGTACGACCGCAAGGTTGAAACTCAAAGGAATTGACGGGGGCCCGCACAAGCGGTGGAGCATGTGGTTTAATTCGAAGCAACGCGAAGAACCTTACCAGGTCTTGACATCCTTTGACCACTCTAGAGATAGAGCTTTCCCTTCGGGGACAAAGTGACAGGTGGTGCATGGTTGTCGTCAGCTCGTGTCGTGAGATGTTGGGTTAAGTCCCGCAACGAGCGCAACCCTTATTGTTAGTTGCCATCATTCAGTTGGGCACTCTAGCGAGACTGCCGGTGACAAACCGGAGGAAGGTGGGGATGACGTCAAATCATCATGCCCCTTATGACCTGGGCTACACACGTGCTACAATGGGAAGTACAACGAGTCGCGAAGTCGCGAGGCTAAGCAAATCTCTTAAAGCTTCTCTCAGTTCGGATTGTAGGCTGCAACTCGCCTACATGAAGCCGGAATCGCTAGTAATCGCGGATCAGCACGCCGCGGTGAATACGTTCCCGGGCCTTGTACACACCGCCCGTCACACCACGAGAGTTTGTAACACCCGAAGTCGGTGAGGTAACCTTTTGGAGCCAGCCGCCTAAGGTGGGATAGATGATTGGGGTGAAGTCGTAACAAGGTAGCCGTATCGGAAGGTGCGGCTGGATCACCTCCTTTCTAAGGAATATTACGGAAACTACACGGTTTAACTTTACTTTGTTCAGTTTTGAGAGGTTTACTCAAAAGTTGATAAGATGGTTAACAACATTTTTTATGCTGTCCGCCTTTGAAACGAGACAACTCTCAAACTATTTGTTCATTGAAAACTGGATAGAAAGAAAATCAACAACACAAACAAACCGAGAACACCGCGTTGAAGAGTTTTTTAAAATTGTTCGATAGCTTATTTTTCTTGATGACGCCTCTATCGCTAGAGAAACGAGTCAAAACCCAACCGCAAGGTTGATAAGGTTAAGTGAATAAGGGCGCACGGTGGATGCCTTGGCACTAGGAGCCGATGAAGGACGGGACTAACACCGATATGCTTTGGGGAGCTGTAAGTAAGCTATGATCCAGAGATTTCCGAATGGGGAAACCCAGCATCTTTTATAGGATGTTACATTTACGTGAATACATAGCGTAATTGAGGTAGACGCAGAGAACTGAAACATCTAAGTACCTGCAGGAAGAGAAAGAAAATTCGATTCCCTGAGTAGCGGCGAGCGAAACGGGAAGAGCCCAAACCAATGAGCTTGCTCATTGGGGTTGTAGGACTCCGATATGGTAGTCTGTCAGGATAGTCAAAGGACTTGGAAAAGTCCGCCAGAGAGGGTGAAAGCCCCGTAGACGAAATTTTGGCAACACCTAGGAGGATCCTGAGTACGGCGGAACACGTGAAATTCCGTCGGAATCCGCGGGGACCATCCCGCAAGGCTAAATACTCCCTAGTGACCGATAGTGAACCAGTACCGTGAGGGAAAGGTGAAAAGCACCCCGGAAGGGGAGTGAAATAGATCCTGAAACCGTGTGCCTACAACAAGTTAAAGCCCGTTAATGGGTGATAGCGTGCCTTTTGTAGAATGAACCGGCGAGTTACGATTACATGCGAGGTTAAGATGAAGAGTCGGAGCCGTAGCGAAAGCGAGTCTGAATAGGGCGAATGAGTATGTGGTCGTAGACCCGAAACCATGTGATCTACCCATGTCCAGGTTGAAGGTGCGGTAAAACGCACTGGAGGACCGAACCCACGTACGTTGAAAAGTGCGGGGATGAGGTGTGGGTAGCGGA